>JALOPY010000176.1 GCA_025453735.1 bacterium
GTTATTAAGGGAGTACAGTGGCTTGCCGTTTAAAGCAATTGCCCAGATGCTTGATTGTCCGTTAAATACAGTGCTGGGCAGAATGCGGTATGCGCTATTAAATTTAAGAAAAATCATCCACCAGGAGATTGAAGGGGATATTTCCAATGTTTTGTGAAAAGTTTGCCGAGTGGGGGATTCTTTATCTGTATGATGAATTAGAACCCGAGGCGAGACATGAATTTGAAACGCATTTAAAGCTCTGTCAACAGTGTCAGGGCGAGTTGGCGCTTTTGAAAGAAGGTAAGCTGTTTGCCAGGATGTTGCCACTGGAGGAAATGGCGCCGATCTCTTATGAAGAAATTGTTCCTTCGCTGAAACCAGCCCAGGGAATTTTTGAAAAATATGTTCAGCCTTTTGGGAATTCGATCCGTTCGATTTTTCAAGACAAGCGCCGATTGGTGCTGGTTCCCGTGGGCGTGGCTTTTTTGTTGCTGATGATGTTTTATCTATTCAATCCTCAATTAAAAATTTTCAAATCATCGGACTCACCCTACAGTGAAACGGTACTCGATTGGGAGGTTGGATTGGGAGAGTCGTTAGATAACCTGGATCAAAAGATAGCGCAATTGAAATCCGAAAATCTGGTTGTGACAAAGACCTCGTGGGATAGCACTTTGTATTCTGAGGTGGACTATTTTTCAGATCAGCATATCAATCAAATTAAAGCGGATATTCAATCATTAACCAATGAACTTTCGCATTTGAATTTTTAACCATTTAAAATGGAGTTTAGCATGAAAAATATCATTCAATCATCAAGTTGGCTGCTCATCATTTTGTTTCTGCTCGCTTCCAGTCTAAATGCCCAGGAGCCGCGGCGTAAGCCGTCCAAAGATGCAAAACTCGATCTTAAACCACCTATTCAAACGATTGATGATTTAGAAAAGGAATTAGGACCTGATTGGGAAAATCGTATTCTGGACCATGTGAAGAATGAGTATCCTGCAGAATTGGTTAATCTGCAAAAAATGAAAAATCAAAATATACAAAAATATCAAAGGAAATTGATAAAGTTCTGGCAGGAAGTCCGTCATGAGTTGAGACTCAAGAAAGAAAATCCGGAGCGTTATAAGCGGGTACGTCAACAGCATGAGTTGGATCATATCTGCGATAATCTGGCTGAGGAATATCGTCAAACGAAGGACAAATCCCGGCAATCCGAAATCAGAAATGAATTGAAAAGCAAATTGAGAGAGTTATTCATTTTACGTGAGGCGGAAAAAGAGGCAAAGATTGCCGAACTGGAGCGGGAAATTAAAGGCTTGAAAGAAATGGTTGCTTTTCGACGGCAAAAACAGGATGAAATTATTGAAAAGCGTCTTGTTGAAATGCTGGGACAAAGTCAAGAATTGGAATGGTAGTATTTTAGCTAACGGAGATAATGGAAAAGGATTCCGATATGTCACATCTTATCAAAAACAGTTTGTACACGCTGATACTTACTGGTATCTTTGTGACATCGTTATGGTCGCAATCCACCTTTAAGTACCCCATTGTTGATACCAACCAACGTACATTCTATAATAACAAAGCTACGATTGCTGCTCCGTCTGTCGGCGGAGCTTTTTATGGTCAGGATGCCCAGCACAGTGGCAGCCAGCCATCCTATACAGACAATGGCGACAGCACGATTACAGATAACGTTACCGGATTGAAGTGGCAGAAAAGCCCGGATATGGATGGCGACGGCGACATCGACGCTAACGATAAACTCAGCTACAAAGAAGCGGTCGCCAGGGCAAGCAGTTTTCATCTCGGCGGCTATAATGACTGGCGGTTGCCGACCATTAAAGAATTGTATTCCCTGATTCTCTTCAGCGGACTAGATCCCAGCGGTTGGAATGGAACGAATACCGATCTCCTAACTCCGTTTATCGATACCAATTACTTCGATTTCGCTTATGGCGATACAGACGCTGGAGAGCGGATAATTGATGCTCAATTTGCCACATCCACCCTGTATGTTGGAACAACCATGATGGGAGACGAAACCATGTTCGGTGTGAACTTCGCGGATGGCCGAATAAAAGGGTATCCGACAGGACCTATGCCGGGTCAGACAAAAGATAAAGGTTATTTTGTATTATATGTTCGTGGGAATACGGCTTACGGCAGCAATGATTTCGTGGATAATGGAAATGGAACAATTACCGACCAAGCAACCGGACTGATCTGGCAGAAAGATGACAGCCAGACTGGTTTAGACTGGGAAGATGCCCTGGCCTGGGTGCAGCAAAAAAACGTTGAAAAATATCTGGGTTACAATGACTGGCGCCTGCCCAATGTGAAGGATTTGCAGAGTATCGTCGATTATACCCGTTCACCATCGGTCAACAACTCAGCAGCTATTGATCCGCTGTTCAATTGTTCTACGATAACCGACGAGAGCGGCGAAAAGGATTATCCGTTTTTCTGGAGCAGCACCACTCATGCAAATATGACGAACGGCGGGAATGCTGCCTACGTGGCATTTGGAGAAGGACTGGGCTGGATGCAAATGCCACCCAATTCTGGTTCCTATAATTTGTTGGATGTCCATGGCGCTGGCTGCCAACGCAGTGATCCGAAAGAAGGCGATCCTGATGAATATACTTATGGCCACGGTCCCCAGGGTGATGTGATTCGTATCTATAATTACGTGCGTTTAGTGCGTGATGCCAATGCGTCAACTGGCGTCGACGAAAAAGAGAATCAACGACCACAAAAATTTGATCTGGGACAGAATTATCCCAATCCATTTAATCCAGGCACAACGATTTCTTTTTCTCTGCCAGAAGCGAACCATGTGAGTCTAAAAATTTATGACCTGTGTGGCAAACAGGTGGCCACACTGTTAGAAGGCGAAGTGAGTGCAGGGACTCATTCAATTCTATGGCAGGCAAAAAATATATCCAACGGAATTTATTTTTCCACTTTAGAAGCTGGTTCTTTTCGGATTACTAGAAAGATGATTCTGACAAAGTAAAATCTGGACAACTGATTTCAACTGCTGAAATATTTATATACAAATCAAAAATTATTGTGAGAAAATAATGAGACCAAATCACCTATTTCCATCTGTACGATTTCTTTTAATGATATATGTATTAGCTAATCCAATAGCCGCTCAATCTCTTTTGCCACAAGGCGCCACCATTGAAAAAATCGCTACTGGTTTTCAATTCACCGAAGGGCCATGCTGGCGTGCGGCAGGTTACCTGGTTTTCAGCGACATACAGGGGAACACGGTTTACAAATGGACGCCTGAAAATGGTGCGGAAGTATTTCTCCAGCCATCGGGTAATTCCAATGGTCTTGCCGAAGATAAGGAAGGAAGGTTGCTGCTCGCCCAGCATGGAAAACGCCGCATCGCTCGCCTGGAAACGAATGGCATGGAAACTGCCCTTACGACGCAATTTAATGGGAAACGACTAAACAGCCCCAACGATATTGCTATCAAATCCGATGGATCGATTTATTTTACCGATCCGCCCTATGGCATCAACAGCTCGCAAGAGGAACTCGGATTTTATGGCGTCTATCGTATCAATCCTGATGGAAGTAATTTGACGCTGCTCGTCGATAGCCTGTATCGACCCAATGGACTGACATTTTCGCCTGATGAAAGCAAACTCTATGTCAATGATACCAACGCTAAACGAATCCTGGTTTATGATGTTGAATCTGACGGCACGCTATCGAATGGGAAAATTTTTGTCACCACAGGTAATGGAAATCCAGACGGTTTAAAAGTGGATTCCGAAGGGAATTTATACGTCGCTTGCTCCGATGAAGGCATACAGATATTTTCTGCTGCTGGGCAATGGATCGATCAAATTGCCGTTCCCGAGCGGACCCGAAATCTCGCCTGGGGTGATGCGGATCGAAAAACGCTTTATATTACGGCTGGCGCTAGCGTTTATCGAATTCGATTCGGCAATCAGGAAGCGATTCCAGAAATGGCGCTCATCCTTGGCGGCAAGTTTGAAATGGGCGATCATCATAACTTTGTTGATCCAGGTCATCCCACTGACGAATTGCCTATCCATACCGTTCGTATCGATTCATTTTATGTGGGAAAGTATGAAATTTCCAACCAGCAGTATTGCGCCTATCTCAACTCCGCTTTGTCACAGCGTTGGATTGAGGTGAGAAACGGATACGTTTATGCAGTAGGCGGTAGTGATATTTATTGTGAGACCGATGCCGCCGTCCCTTACAGCGGCATTCATTGGGATGGCAACTTGTTTTCGGTTCGAGACAATCGGAATCAACATCCGATGGTCGGCGTACGCTGGTTTGGAACTATGGCGTATTGTAATTGGCTGAGTGGACAAAACGGATTTCAGGAATGTTATGATCTGGCGACCTGGCAATGTGATTTTTCAAAAAATGGCTTCCGTCTTCCAACCGAAGCCGAATGGGAATATGCAGCTCGAGGGGGACAATACAATCCCTACCGCATCTTCCCCTGGGGCGATGATTTGAATGCCGATGGGACGCTGGCAAATTGGCCCGATTCAGGCGACCCTTTTGAAACGGGACCCTTTCCCTGGACCACGCCGATCGGATTTTACAACGGCAAGCTCCATCAGAAAGCGGATTTCAATTGGCCTGGCAGTCAGACAAGTTATCAAACACGCGACGGTTCCAATGCTTATGGTCTTTTCGACATGTCTGGCAATGTCTGGGAATTGGTTTACGACTGGTATGGGCGGGATTATTACAGCGTCAGTCCCATTGATAATCCGACCGGGCCAGCAATCGGCTCGCCCATGCCCGATGGCAAGCCGTATCGGGCGATGCGGGGTGGCAACTGGTACAATGGCAAAGAATACTGGGGACATGCTCGGGTCGCCAATCGTAACCCTTCCTATTATCGAGGACCCGACGATCCCAATCACGCCTGGTATCATATCGGCTTTCGGTTGGCTCGTAATTATTCGAAAACAATGACTGCAACTGGTCATTCAGACACGATTTTTCCAATGAGTTTTGAATTGCAGCAGAATTATCCAAATCCATTCAATGCCTCCACAACGATCAACTATTCGATTGCCAAATCCAGTTTCGTGAAATTGATTGTATTTGATTTATTAGGGAGGGAAGTGAAAACATTGGTACATCAAAAGCAATTGCCAGGTCAATATGAAGTCAAATTCGATGCCAGAGACCTGAGCAGTGGTGTTTTTCTCTATCAGTTGATTGTGGATGGTCAAGTCAAAATCAGGAAGGCAATTTATTTAAAATAACCAGGAGTGCAGCGCCTTTATGCGCCGCAGGGAGTACATTCCATAAAGAGAATGCACTCCTGTTCAAAGCCGAATGATTCCATCGCTCCAAGCGATGGAATCAATTAAATAATCTTACAAAAATATAATCCAAGAGGTGAATAATGAATCAGACCATTAAACTATCTGTAATTTTTATTTTTTGTATTCATTGCTTTATCACTACGCTTTTCGGGCAGGAAAGAACCGTGGGACTTTTTGTAAACGATAGCAGCAAGGTCTGTCCAGGTTACATTTTGTTTTCGCCGAAACATTATCCCTATACTTATTTGATCAACAACGAAGGGCGCATTATTAATCAATGGACTAAAAGCATCTATGAACCGGGACAATCGGTTTACTTACTTGAAAATGGAAATTTGCTCAGGACCTGTATGGTGAAAGGAAAAATGAATACGGGTGGCGGGGAAGGCGGAAGAATCGAAGAATATGATTGGGATGGAAATCTGGTCTGGGAATTGGATTTTTCTACCGAAACTTATATGCAGCATCACGATATCCGCCCATTGCCCAATGGAAATATTATCATGCTGGTGGTTGAGAAAAAAACTTATGCGGAAGTGATCGCGGCTGGTTTTAATCCCGCCAAACTTCAACCTGAAATTCAGCAAAAAGGCATCATGGTTCCCGATTATGTTGCTGAAATAAAACCGACAAAACCG
>JALOPY010000177.1 GCA_025453735.1 bacterium
ATCTCCTATCCGGAGGCAGCTTCAACCGGGACGCTATCCGTCGGGCGTCCCTTTGGCATCAGGGCTGAAGTGAAAAACCAGGGCTTTGCTTTAACGACAGGGACCGGAGAATTAGAAATAAACCTGGGATCGACCGGGTGTACATTTGCAGATACATCCGAAAAAAATATCAAAACATTTTCTGAGGATTCGGCAGTGACGTGGAATTTAGTGGCACCTGATCTCCCGACACCTGAGTCAACTCTTCGTATTCTGTTTATTAAACGACCTAACGATGAGAATACCGGAGACCCAGCGTATGTTGATGAAAGTCAACAACGGACCGATATTACGATCCGGACGGTTCAAGCTGGAAATATTTCTGTCAGCGCCTCGATTCAATCTCCAGCCGGAGCGAAAGATCTGGTATTGTCAAGTACGCAGAATTTCAATGTTGCTGCAAACGTCGCATCCTCCGGCGTCAAAGATGTGATCGCGGAGCTCTTACTTCCCGGCTCCTTTAAATTCGGCCAGAATGAAAATCTGCGGAAAAAAGTCGATCCGGGTGAATCGTCTGTACAATGGTCAGTGGAAGCAGCTTCAGACTCCTCATCGTACAATGAATTAAAAATTGTCTGTTTTGGGAAAGATAGCAACGACGAAACGGTCAATATTACGAGCGATACATCAAAAATATTTCTGGATGTAATCCGAAGCGCTCAGGTAGAAGTGGTCGCGGAAATCACTTCTCCCCAGGAAGCAACAGACAACAAAGTATCGCTTACCCAACAATTCGTCGTTCAAGCCCGATTGGTGAATTATGGACAGGCAGGATTTAAACCTGGCACTTATAATTTAGAACTATTTCTCCCAATCGGACAGGATTACTCAACAACTGATCCAATGAAAAAATCCTTGACAGGATTTGAATCGGTGCAGTGGCTGATCAATGCGCCATCTCATCCGACGTCATTGGGCAATATCGAAGTGAGGGTTCCTCAGAATGAAGGTCCTCGGGATGAAAATTCAGATCAAGAAGTGAATTTCTGGCAGGGAATTCGACGCGACATTATTCCCATCGAAACCATTCAGAAAACGGTGATAGTCGCCGCGCTTGAAAATCGTACCCCGAACAACGTGGTGAAAGGGCAACCCCAGGTGTCGATGTTAGGTATTACCATCCTGAACCAAAAAGAGGATGTATTTTCAAATAACATCGTACTCAATGGTTTCAGGTTGTCAATCAAAGATCGTGAAGGGAATGCTATCGAAAATCCTGCGCAAGTAATCTCGCGAGTCGCTGTCACCAGTTATCAGAATCCTGAAATTGTCTATGGCGCAGTCACCAATTTCAATTCAGGAGGAATCATTCCGATCTATTTATCGCAGCCAGATACAATTCGTGCTGGGGAAGCCGATTCACTGGACCTGGTCATTGATATCGCCCAGGAGCCAGCGATAACAAGCATCATGTTTTCCATCGATGTGGATACCAATAGTGTTTTTATCCAGGAAGCGAAAACACCTTACAAACCGGTTTTAAAAGGCGTGCTGGATCAGACAGACTTCACGCTGCAATCAGATTTCTGCCTCATCAAAGGCGATAATTTGAAAGAGTATTTTTGCAATTATCCCAATCCATTTGGCAGTCCCGAGCGTTTGACAACAACGATTCCATATTACCTGAAGGAAGATACGGATGTCGAAATTAAAATTTATACGTTGATCGGGGAGTTGGTCTGGTCTCGTTCCTACAAAGCAGATGAACCCCAGGGTAGAAAAGGACCCCATGATGGCGATGTCATCTGGGATGCGAGAAACGATCAGGGATTTCGTGTGTTGAATGGCGTTTATATTATTTACATCAAAACCGGATCTGGCGAAAATGCAATGACGAAGGCGGCGGTAATTAAATAAAGGGCTATCCAGCGTCGCGATGGTTACAATTTGATACTCATTATGATTTGAGAAATTTATTTGCAATATGCCAGAATGAAATAATAGAAAAAACATACCACGATTTAATTCAGGATTTATTATGGAACCAGAAGTAAAAGAAATCATAAAAAGCGCCATTTCACTTCCATCGAATTTGCGGGCATCGCTAGCTGAACTTTTACTTGAAAGTCTGGACTTTGAAGATGACTTTCCAGTGAGTGATGATTGGATCAATGAAATCGAAAAACGCTGCGATGAAATTGATGGAAAAAAAATAGAGCTTATTGAAGGTGAATACGGACTTTCACAACTGCGAGCCAGGTATTCATGATACCATTTTATTTTCATCCTGATGCTTTGCTCGAAGCGGATCAAGCAGCTGACTTTTATGAAGAGCAAAAACGAGGGTTGGGAAAGCGATTTATCGAAACGTTAACGGATGCGATAAACCGAATACGAAGAAACCCACGCCTCTATCCAAAAGTATTCGACAATATTCAGAAGTGTCGTATTTTACGGTTTCCTTATGGGATCATCTATCGTGACAAAGAAGGCTCAATTGAAATAATCGCAGTGATGCATTTTAAAAGGAAACCTGGTTATTGGAAGAATAGACTTAAGTAAATTGCTTGTTCAGAATTCGCACAAGGCTTGATAAATATTTGCCTTGCTATCTAAAATTTACCTTGAATTTAATCAAAAAAATCATTAAATAAAGACTCAGGCATTCATCGCTGAGTCTTTTTTATTTGCTCCATTTCATGAAGAAACCAGAAATAACGAAGCTGGGTATAATTCAAAAAGATCATTCGATTTATTGAGTCGCATTCGATGACATTTTTAAACACTATAATTTTGTTCGGCTTGATCGCCGGAGCGATCCCCATCATCATTCATTTAATTACCCGACAAAAAGCAAAGACGGTCTTTTTTAGCACGCTACGATTTTTGAAAGAGCTCAAAAACCAGCAAATCCGACGACTAAAAATCATGCAAATTTTATTATTGATTTTAAGAACGCTCATCATCTTGTTGCTGGTGCTTGCCTTTGGCCGTCCCACATTGAAAGGTCGCTTTGGGAGTGGAATCCATTCCACTGCAAAAACGACCGCTGTTCTGATCCTGGACAACAGCCTCAGCATGGGTGTCGAGTCGGGCGGGCAAATTCTTTTTGATGTCGCGAAACAGCGTGCCCAGGAATTAGAGGAATTTTTTAACGTCGGTGATGAAGTTTATGGCCTATTTGCATCAATCGGAACGTCCCTGATTTTTGACGGCGCCAAATATGATTTTAAAACCGTCACAAAAATTATTCAGAAATCGAAACTATCTCAAAGCAGTACCGATCTCGTATCGGCGCTTTTAAAGGCAAAGGAAATATTGCAGCATAGCTCCAATATCAACAAAGAAATCTATCTGATTTCTGATTTCCAGCAAATAGGCTTTCAGAGCCTTGAGAATCTGGTTTTGCCGTTGCTGCAAGACCAGGAAATAAAAATTTTCATGATACCGATTCACGCCAGTCAGATCAGCAATCTTGCCATCACTGATGTCGCTCCAGCCAATCAAATTATCGAACCGGGCAAAGTGTTCGAGCTTGAAGCAGTCATTAAAAATGGCGGGACAAAATCGGAGCGAAATAGATTAGTGCAAATTTTTATTGACGATAAAAGAGCCGGTCAGGCAACAATCAATGTCGAGCCAGGCAAAAGCCAGACCACAAAATTTCGAGTCGTGCCGCAGAAAACAGGACTTATCACGGGATCGGTGCTGCTTGAAGATGACGATCTTTTTTTCGATAACAGACGCTATTTCACCTTTTCTGTTCCAGAGCAGACGAATGTGCTGGTTATCGGGCAGAACGAGCAGGATGTCCGGTTTTTACAACTGGCGCTCAATCCCGAGTTCAATCCGGCTTCTTCCATCAAAGTTGATTATCTTTCGCCAAATAGAATTGAATTCGGAACGCTCAATAACTATCAAGTGGCTATCTTATCGAATATCCCCCGGATAGAAGCATCGCTGCTGAGCTCGGTTGTTGATCATGTTAATGCAGGGCGCGGACTGATCGTATTCCTCGGGAATGAAGTGGATTTGCGAAGTTATAATGAGAACTTCAACCAGAAGCTATCTTTGCCTTTGTTTACAGAAACCGTTGGAGAAATGGGAACGCGTGATTCATATTTAACTCTGGGGAAAATCGATTTCAGCCATCCAATTTTTTCTGGCGTGTTTGAAGATCAGAAAAACGAAGTGGAATCACCGAAGTTCTTTTTTTTGACAAAAATAAAGCTCAAACCGCTGCAGCAATCCGTCATCGAATTCAGCAATGGTGATCCGTTTCTTGTTGAATCAAATTTCGGGCAAGGAAAAGTCATGCTCTTCACATCTGCCATCGATCCGAATTGGTCCGATCTGTATCTCAAGGGGCTGTTTGTTCCGTTGATGAACCGTTGTGTGATGTATCTTTCGGGGAATGCGAACAAATCAAATCAAAGCTATTTTGTGAACCAGGAGTTAACAACCGATGTGGCAGGAACTGATAATATTGTAAATTTCCAGATCGAAAAACCTGATGGGAAATTGACGAAAATTATCCCCCAAATCGGCGAGGGCAATTTTAAGATCAATTTTAAAGAAACAGACCTGGTTGGAATTTATACGCTTCACGCCGGAGATCGCATGGTGACAAAGTGGGCGGTAAATCCTGACCCTGCTGAATCAGATCTTGCTCCGATAGATTCGGGCGAGTTGGAAAAAATAATTGGCAATGGCAACATTGTTTCGATTCAACAAGAACAAGCGCTCGCAAACGTTGTTGCGACAAGCCGCTATGGCAGAGAACTGTGGAAATATTTTATTGGCATCGCCCTGATGTTTCTCATTGTCGAAATGATATTAGCCAGAGAATCGGGTGAGGCAGGAAAAGAGCTGGAACGCTGATTGGACGGATTGAACTGATACGAACGGATTTTCGAAATGTGAAAAGTCAAACGTGAAATGTGAGACGTGTCGCGCATAATAAAGTTTTTTTTGCGTGGTGTGCTTTGCGCCCGCTTGGCAGCTTTGTGTTGAATATTTTTTTACAATTCGCTTCACAAAGAATAATTGATTAGGAATTAATGAGAAATGATTGATAAAAGCCTGGAAGAACACAATAAAGAACGAGCGATTCTGGTCGGTGTCATCCACCATCGCCAGGATCGGGAATTGGTAGATGAATACCTGGACGAATTGGCGTTGCTGGCAGATACTGCCGGAGCGGAAGTTTTGTATCGAATGGTTCAGGAGCGGGAGGTGATCAATCCAGGTTATTTCATCGGAAGAGGAAAAGTCGATTTTTTAGCACAGCAGGTGTCTGACCTGAAGGCAGATTTAGTTATTTTTGATGAAGACCTATCACCCGCTCAGGCGCGAAATCTCGAAGAAGAGTGCAAAACAAAAATCATCGATCGCAGCGGTCTCATCCTCGATATATTTGCGCGGCGAGCGAAAACCCGTGAAGCTAAAACCCAGGTCGAATTGGCGCAACTGCAATATCTGCTGCCGAGATTGACCCGGCGCTGGACGCATTTGTCCCGACAGGCAGGCGGAGTCGGAATTGGATTGCGTGGTCCTGGCGAAACCCAGCTCGAAGTTGACCGTCGCATGATCCGAAAACGGATTGCCACGCTTTCTCGGGAATTAGAGCAAATTGAAAAACAACGGGACTTGCGCCGACGCCGCAGAAGCGATCTGTTCAATGTGGCATTGATGGGTTACACCAATGTCGGCAAAAGTACATTGATGAATGCGCTGACCAGTTCTGATGTTTTTGTCGAGGATCGATTGTTTGCCACGCTCGACGCCACAGTCCGGCTGATGGATCACGCTGGCGATCAAAAAATATTGTTGATCGATACGGTGGGATTCGTGCGAAAATTGCCGCATCATCTGGTTGCTTCATTTAAAAGCACGCTCGAAGAAACCAGGGAAGCAGATCTATTGCTTCATCTTGTGGATTGCAGTCATCCCCATTTTCTGGATCAAATGAATGTGATCAATGGCGTGATC
>JALOPY010000178.1 GCA_025453735.1 bacterium
AATTTATTTGTAATTTGTTTTTTGTTTATTGGAATTTTTTAGGAGATCTTCTCATGAAAATAAAATTAACTCTGCTCTCAATAATCCTGATGACCAATATCGCATTGGCTCAATGGGACTATGGTTTTGATTTCAACAAAGCGGGCACGGCGGGATTGCAATTTCTGAAAATCGGAGTTGGCGCCAGGGAGAGCGCCATGGGTGAAGCGGCGCTTGGTATTTCAAAAGGAGCCAATGCCATCTTCTGGAATCCAGCGGGCATCGCTTATGTTGCTAAAAGAGAGGTTTCATTTTCGTACAGCGCGTGGATGCTGGAAATTAACCACAGCGCCACCGCTATTACGATGAATGTCAAAAAAGTCGGCACGATCGGCTTGAGCCTGATCTATATGGGCGTTCCAGAATTTCAAGAGACAACGGTGCAAGCGCAGGATGGCACGGGCAGAATGGTCAGCGCTTATGACCTGGGAATCGGGTTGGCAATTGCCCGGCGATTTACCGACAAGCTCTCCATGGGCGGGCAGGTCCGATATGTCAAAGAACAACTCGATCAGGATTCATTTTCCAATATTCTATTCGATATTGGTGCTATCTATTTTACCGGATTCCGTCATCTCAATATCTCAGTATGCGCTCAACATTTTGGGCCCGATATAAAAATGCTTCGGGATAAATTCAGAATGCCCCTGGCTTTCAAAGTAGGACTGGCAGATGATCTGTTCCATTCTGAAAACCAACGATTGACCCTGGCGATCGACCTGGTTCATCCAACTGACAATACTGAACGGATGAATTTCGGAATGGAGTATGGTTTTTTCGATTGGCTGTTCCTGCGTGGCGGCTATCGCTTGAACGCTGATCTGGGAAATTGGTCTTTCGGCGCGGGATTGAAACAATCGCTTATTGGAGTCAATGGCTCGGTGGATTATTCGTTCACTGATTACGGTGAGATTATGGGAGGAGTGAATCGGTTTTCGGTTTCATTCGGTTTTTAAAAAAAGTTGACCACAGAAATGAAACGCCACGGAATTGGTTTTTGAAGGGAATACCAAAATTCAATTTGCGAAATTAGGAAATTTAGCGTAATTAGCGGTCTAAAGATTTTGTTTTATCAGGATTTTCAACAGGAGAAAATACATGCCCCAAAACTTTGAATTCCACGTCATCTCCAACACCCATTGGGATCGGGAGTGGCGTCATCCGTTTCAGGAAACCCGAACGCATTTGGTCGAATTGATAGACTGGCTGTTACTTGAGATCAGGCCAGAAAATCGAGAGAAGTTAAAGAAACATATTTCAGAAGGGCGCTTGCTTGTTGGACCCTGGTACACCCTGCCCGAAATGAACACGGTCAGCGGCGAGGCGGTTGTGCGAAATCTGTTGCGGGGACATAAGATTGCCTCGGAATTTGGACGGGTGATGAAGATCGGTTACACGCCAACTTCTTATGGACAGCTTTCCCAGATCGCACAAATCTATTCGGGTTTTGGAATGAACGGCATGATGTTCTATCGGGGCATCGTTCGTGAGGAATGCGACACCGAATATATTCTGGAAGCGCCTGATGGCAGTCGAATTTTGGGATTGCGGCTGAGCGCACTGTTCAGTCGAGCCTCGTTCTGGATTCACCTGTTTCGAGCCACAATGTACGAAAATGCCTATCATGATGGATTCTATCGCTGGGAATCCGGCATGACGCCCTTCCGCCGCTGCGACATGCAAACAGGTGATCTTGATTATCGATTGTTAGAACCAACCTCATTGAATTATTTCAATACAGCCCTACTGGACGAAGGGATGAAAAATATCAAAGCCGATGTCGCCGCCGATGCCACAACGCCTTATCTGATTGTCATGGACGGCATGGATAGCGTGTTCCCCCATCCGAACACGATCAAAGTGATAGACTATTGTAACAGTAAGAATACAGGCGATGTCTATCTGCACAGTTCTTTTCCTGATGCCATCGAAAAAATTAAAACATCAGTGGATTGGAAAAAATTGAAAGTGCTCAAAGGCGAGCGCCGGCATCCCAGCAAAGATAATTGGTTCAATCGATTTTTGAAAGATCAGATGTCCACCCGCCTGTATCAGAAGCAGATTAATGCCCGAATGCAGACGTTGCTGGAAAAATGGGCGGAACCATATTCAACTTTCGCTTACCTGCTTGGTGAAGAATATCCAGAACAATACCTCGAAATCGCCTGGAAAAACCTGCTCTCCAACCATCCGCACGACAGCATCACGGGCGTGAGTATGGACCAGGTTCATGAAAATATGCTCTATCGCTGGGATCAGGCAAAGCAAATCGGCGAGACTTTGACCAACAATAGTTTTGCTGCTTTGGCAAAACGAATCGATCTGTCGGATGCAGCGAAAGAAGATATTGCGGTCATCGCCTTTAATCCGTTGAATTATGAGCGGACGGAAATCGTTGAAGTCGAAGTGGATTTTCCAGCCGAACCGAAAAATAAATCAATGGAAATTTTCGATGCTGAGACAAAGCAACCAGTTCCTTTTCAACTACAGGATCGCAAGGAATGGGGTTCGCTGGTGATGAATCCTTATGACATTCCTTCGCCATTTTACACCCGTCGTTTCAAATTCGCTTTTGAAGCGGCAAATGTCCCAGCATCAGGCTATCGAACGTTTATTGTGAAATCGAAAGCTAGTGAGCTGGTGAATTTTGGCTCGATGCTGACGGCGAACAATGTAATGGAAAATGAATTTCTACGAGTCAAATTTAATGCCAATGGCACATTTGATTTGACCCATAAAACAACAGGACGCCTATTTTCCAATTGCCATTTTTTTGAGGACGATGCCGAAGCCGGCGATCCCTGGACTCGAATCGAACCGCTGCAAAATCGAAAAATATCTTCGTTGGGCTGCGCAGCTCACATTAGCGTTATTGAAGAAGGCGAACTGCAAACCACTTTCAAAGTGGATATTGAAATGCAAGTTCCAAAAGGATTGGTCGATGGGAAACGCCGTCGCAGCGATGAATTGATTTCGCTGCCGATATCTTCGCTCATCACGCTACGCAAAGGAAATCCAAGACTCGACATCGTCACGACTTTTGAAAACCAGGCAATGGATCATCGGCTGCGCGCTTGCTTCCCCAGCGAGGTGAATTCCAAAACAGTTGACGTTGAAACGGCTTTCGATGTGGTGAGACGAACTATCGAGCTGCCCGACACTCGTGATTGGGTGGAGCCAGCGACAGGGACTCAGCCCCATCTCTCATTTTTTGATATTTCAGATAAACAGGGCGGATTGGCAGTGATCAGTCATGGTTTGGTCGAATACGAGGTTCAGGATAATGAAACTCGTACAATGATTTTGACGCTGTTGAAAGGCTTGCGCTATCCGAAAGTTGGCTTGCCGCCAGAGCGAGTCGAACGTCTGGAGCAGATTGGCAGCCAGTGCCTGGGCAAACACACGTCATTCTATGCGCTGTATCCGCACGAAGGAAATTGGGAAACAGGAAAGGTGTTCGAATATTCTTATCGCCATTTCACACCGCTGAAATTGGTACAATGTGGGACTTCTCCTGGTGAATTGCCAAAGAGTTTGCAGCTTTTAAAAATTGAACCCGAAGAGCTGATCCTCAGCGCTGTAAAAAAATGTGAAACACGGGATTCAGTAATTGTGAGATTTTTTAATCCGACTGAAAAAGATTTAACAGGGGAAATAATATGTTGGAAGCCAATTCAAAAAGCGTGGCTAACCAATTTAAATGAGGAGCGAGAAGAAGAGTTGCTTGTTGATAACAATGGATTTGTGGAGATGAAAGTGGGGCATAAAAAAATTATGACGCTTGAATTAGCTTTTGGATAATTTTTTTTACTTCAGACGCTAAGGCGCCGAGGATTCATTAGAAATTATCATTAGCCTTTTAAACTTAACTTCACCTTTGCGTCTCTGCGCCTTGCGGTTTAGGAATCATTTAAATTCATACTCTTGAAAAAATGAAAAAGAAAGATCTTCTAATAGATAAGGCCCGTGATCTTGGTCTTTTGTTCACCGAGAACAACGTCAAAATGATCGGTCAGGATGCTGCCTATTCGATACAGATTAATTCCAGGGAAGCGCTCTGGGTTTTTGGCGATACCTTCGTTGGCACCTTCGATGAAACGGGCAAAAGGATCATCGAGCAGATGCCGAACAATACGGGATTAATTTGTCAATCAAAGGATGCTGCCTCAGGTTTGACTGATTTTGCTTACCTGACAAATGCATCGGGTGAGTTGCGGCAGCTTATTCCGTTATTACCCGACGAAAATCCAGAAGTCTATCGCATCTGGGCGATGCATGGGTGCTGCATTAATAATAAAGTCTATTTGTTTTATATTCGAGTTCGCATCCTTCCCGAAGGGCAATGGCCCTACAAATTTGACGTGGCAGGAAGCGGCTTAGCAGTTGCGAACTATCCCGAGCTGATTTTTCGGCGGCTTGAAGAAAATAACTCGGCAATTTTATGGCAAAAAGATGAGCCGCTATTTGGCGTTGCCGTTTTGCCCGTGAAGCAAGATGGGTTGGTGTATGTTTATGGCTCCTATTATAAAGATTGGAACCACTACTGCGCTTTAGCCCGAGTCCCTTTTGACAGCCTGGAATATATTTCGTACTATGAATATCTCATCTCTCCCAAGCCAGAATGGAGCGTTGATCGAACCAAAGCCATTTCGATCATGGAAGGAATGCCGACCGAAATGTCGGTTTCGTACAATGCTTATTTGGGATGCTATCTGGCGATTCATTCATTAGAAACAACTGGCAAAATAGTTGGACGAACGGCGCCGCATCCCTGGGGACCCTGGAGCGATCCTGTCGTATTGTGGACACCGAAAGTTTCACTCCGCAATCCTTTGGTTTATAATGGCCCGTTGATTTATGCGGGAAAAGAGCATCCCGAATTAGCGAAAGAAAATGGGCGGATTATTTATTTGACGTGTGTTGAGTTTGAGGAGTATTATCCGAGGTTGATTGAAGTCACCTTGAAATAGGAAGAAGCATAATTGACAGAATTCGCAAAGCACAGCCAATTAAAACTCCTGGTGAAGTTATTTCGGTACGTTATCCCTTACTGGAGCAAATATCTATTGATTATTCTCCTGCAATTCATCCAGGGGACAATCCATGCGTTGCCGATTATATTGCTTTCCAGGCTTCCGCTTTTCATCGGAACAGGTCGAGCTGACGATTATATCAAATTTTGCATGCTGATGTTGCTCCCAGCCTTTCTATTTCGATATGTTATTTTTGAAAGCTTGTTGAATACCTTGAATTGGTACATCGGTCTAAAATTATCGCTGAAATTCAGGCAGGTGCTCTATCGCCATCTGGAATCGCTGTCGCTCAGTTTTTACCAGACCCGACCTGTGGGCGAACATATCTATCGAGCCAATGTTGACATCGACTCATTTATCCCGCTATTCAATAATCCATTGAGTGGCTTCCCCATGCTCATTTCCAGCATTTACCAGACCATTTTAATGGCGTATCTCATTTCCATTGCAGGACCAGAAATACTTTTCTACCTGGCGCTTATTTTGATTCCGATTTATTCCCTGGTGCATGTTCTGTACAGCACAGTTCGCAGATTGGATTATAAAAAACGAGCCCGAGCCCAGGAGCTTACGGCAACTCTGCGGGACAGTATCGCTGGCATTCGGGTAATCAAGGCATTTGATCGGGTGAAATTTACCGTGCGACGTTATTTTAGAGCGCTGGCTCAATATTTGAAATCAACCCAGGCAGCCTATCTCATGCAACTATTGGTCGCTGACCTGGTTCGAACATCGCCAGTCCATATTATCTGGCCCCTGTCGCTACCTTTTTTCGCTTACCTGGCTTTAAAAGGAAAAATCCCAATTATCAGTTGGTTCGGTATTATCATTTTTTCACGGCAGATGCTCTATTTTCTGGATCTCACGTTCAGCTTTTTTCAAAAACTCCGACTTTACACCGTGCCAGTGCAGCGCTATTTCGAGACGCTGGACATTCAGCCCGAAATCATTGAGCCTGGCGACGCTAAAAAGTTGGCTGATCTCAGGGGCGAACTGGAATTCAATGCCGTCGATTTTGCTTATCAACCAGGCTTTCCGATCCTGAAGAATATCTCATTTAAATTAGAGCCAGGCAAAAAGCTGGCCATCATCGGTGCGAGCGGTGCAGGCAAAAGCACCATCGCCAATCTGGCGCTGCGGCTTTATGATCCCAATAATGGCAAAATCAAAATTGACCAGGAAAATCTCAGGCAAATAAATATGCGATCGGTATTGGCGCAAACGGGAGTGATCTTGCAGGATACTTTTCTGTTCGGTGGGACGATTCGAGATAATATTCGTTACGCCAATCCCAACGCCACTGATGAAGAGGTGATTCAAGCTGCCAGAGATGCTGGAATTCATAACGATATTTCGGAGCTGCCTGGCGGCTATGATATGGATGCGGCAGAAGGCGCTAATCTTTCTGGGGGACAAAAGCAGCGCATCGCCATCGCCCGTGCGTTGATTAAAAAGCCGAGATTACTTTTTCTTGACGAGGCAACTTCTTCTCTGGACACTGTTACCGAAGATGCCATCATCAAAACACTGCGGCAAAATTTTCAAAAAATCACCACAATCATTATTTCCCATCGAATCAATTTGATCACCGATGCGGATGAAATTATTGTGCTCGACAAAGGGGAGATTGTTGAGCGTGGTAAACACGATGATTTGATTCAGAATAAAAAATTGTATTATCAGTTTTATCGACAGCAAATAGATTTTGAGACTTAAGCAGATTGGAGTGCGGTGCCTTTATGCACCGCTTGCAATGCATAAAGGCATTGCACTCCTCTTTTGTGTATATTTCTTTTAATAATTCAAAGCCGATTTATTTGACTTAAAAAAATGGACAAAGAAAAAATACCAAGCCGCCAAAGCGACTGGAAAATATTTCTTTACTTTATCCGCTACCTGCTCCCCATCTGGGATAAGGTGTTGCTGATGTTGCTGCTGGCAATTATTTTAACGGTGGATATTAACACCATCATTCTGCCGCTCGTCATCAAAAAATTTATCGACCAGGTGTTGGGGCAGCAGGATTGGTACATGTTTCAGGTGTTATTGATCATTCTGGTTTGCCAGATCGTGCTTTATTTGTCGTGCAATGGAATTCTCGAATTGATCAAATTCGTCGTCTCGATGAAAATGGGCATCAACCTAGGAATGCACGTGTTCCAACATGCGCTCAGTTTGCCGTTGAGCTTTTTTCAGCAACGACCCGTCGGCGAGCATATCTATCGGCTTGGGACGACATTCGATCCCGGCTTTGCCAATCTTGCCATATTGGGATTGTTATTTGAAACCGCAGGCTCGGCAAAGGGACAGACCCAGCCATTTGTCGGGAACGATGTGGACTCGGTGTTGGCAATGGTCACGCAAGCTATCGATTTAATCATTCGAGTCACTGCCCGACTGCTATTAATCATCATTACCATTTCCATTACGATAAGCGCCTCGATCGGTCTCGCCCTGGTTCTTTTTTGTATCCCCTACGTCTGGATCATCCATCTTTTTTATAATGCTCAGCGGCGAATCGATCTCAAGTATCGGGCACAAAGCCAAAATTTTCTGGCTGGACTTCAGGAATGGTTGGCTGGAATAAAAACGATCAAAGCGTTTGGCAAAGGCAAATTCGAGGTCTTTAAAAATATCAGGCTCTATATTAAAATGCTTCGGGTGGAATGGCAAAATTATTTTGTGAAATTAGCGACGGATAATTTCATCTTTTTGTTCCGATACAGCTTCATCGTTGCAGCGATTTTATACACCTGTCTGTCAGAAAAACCAACTGCTGGCGTGATTGCGGCGCTCTATTTATTATTGGAACAATTTTTCAGCCCGATTAATCAATATATTCGGGTCATCGAAGGGATACGGCTGCAATTAATTCCAGCCCGACGATTAATGGAAACCATTGGCTTACAACCATCAATATTTGAAAAGAGCAATGCAGTTGCGATTGATAAATTTTCAGGTCCCTATCATGTGAATGACCTTTCTTTCAGCTATGTTCCTGAGAAACAAATCCTGTCCGATATTACTTTAACAATATCGAAAGGAAAGCGAATCGGAATCGTTGGACCTTCTGGCTCGGGCAAGACTTCGCTGGTAAATCTGGTGATGCGATTTTACGATCCTGATCAGGGTGAAATTTTGGCTGATCAAGTGAATTTAAAAGACCTGAAATTGGGGAACTATTATCAAAACATTGGTATCATCCTGCAGGAGGATTTTTTATTCAGCGGAACAGTCGGGGAGAATATCCGATTTGGTAAACCAGATGCAACGACCGAAGAAGTTGAGACAGCGGCAAAGCTGGCAGTCATTCACGATGATATTTTGAAATTACCCGATGGATATGATACCGATCTGGCGGAAGGGACAAAGCTTTCAGGCGGTCAGAAACAACGGATCGCCATCGCCAGGGCATTGATTCGCCAGCCCAAAATTTTAATTCTGGATGAGGCAACCAGCTCCCTGGATTCAGCAACAGCACAACGGATTGAAGAGACGATTTTCAAGATTTGTAATGACATGACGGTCATTATGATCACCCATAAGCTGATCTCTGTTAAAAATTTTGATGAGATTATGGTGATTGATAAAGGAGAGCTTCGGGAGCAGGGCGCATTTGATCAATTGATGGAACAGAATGGATTATTTGCTTCGTTGTATCAACAACAAGTAGGACAACATGCCATTTTGTCCTATAGTTAGGAGAAAATAGATGAACCGATTTGTTAAAAAGCTGTTAGCCAGATACGTCAAATACATCGAGATCATCGGCTATGCCTTTGTCATTTTATTTATTGCGGGACTGGTTGCCCTGTCTTACATCAAAGCCGAGGATGAGTTTGTCAATTTGAATGGAAAATTTGAAATCCCAACTGAGGTGATTAAATTTGATCGCCCCCACTATATCATCGTTCAACTCTCGGATTCGAATGCCGTAGTAAACGTCAATGCTCCATTATTTGAAATTACTGAAGATGAAAATTTTATCGCCGATCAAACCATTCTGAATAGTCTGGAGCAACAGTCAAAAACAGCGAAAAAAGTTTCTCGAAAAAATCTTGAAAACGAGCTGAACCGGATCATTTCAGATTTGGTACAAAAAAAATATCCCTATTTAGAAAAATCAACTGTGCGATCAAAAATTTCAGGGGATTTTATCATTACTGATTTAGAAAACGATTTTATCCCATCAAATAAAGTCATCGGCGGTGTCTTTGATTTTGAAAATAATTTGGTTCGAGTCACAGACTTTCCCGCTGATAAACGAATGAAGCGAAAATTAAAATTAGGGCAAACAGGCATTGCCGCGTTGAAGCTGAGTCCAATTGAATCGATTAGTTTATCTGTATCCCTGATCTCATTAGATGAAAAAGAAGCGATTTTTCAGTCGACTGGAATTTCAAAAGAAGTCAAATTTAAAGTGGCAAAATATCTTTGCTCGAACCCAAATAACAATAAAATCGATGCGAATATCAGTGTTTTGGTTGGATGGAAAAGCTGGATGCGGTTGATTTGGCGCTGAGAGCAAAGCGCTTGGAGTAAGGCGCATAGGGCAAATAGGCAATTGGGTGATTGGATATTTGGTCAGGAAATTTTGGATAATTTGAATCCGTTAGGATCTTTCTATCAGTTGGAAATTTTTCTGGATTTAAGAAATGTACGAACTTAAAATAGAAGTCATTCCGCTTCCTGAATTTGAAAAATCATTCCGCCAGAATGACGACGGCTGGATAGGCGGCGATTGTGCGTTCAGTCTACCGCTTTCTAACAATCGAGTGTTGTGGCTATTTGGCGATTCGTTTGTTCAAGATAAAAATCTGTATTCTCGAACAGGCGCTGCTTTAATTAATAACTCGATCGCCAT
>JALOPY010000179.1 GCA_025453735.1 bacterium
TCGGGTGACGCCATTGCGGCGATCCAATCGGAAATCGTGCTGGCTCCAAATGAGGAGCGCGAGTTTGTCATTCTGTTGGGCGTGGCGCCGAAACATAATTTTAAAGATCAGGCTAAAAAATTGGTTACGAAGTATCGTGATTTAAAACTCGTGAACAGCGAGTACCAAATATTGCATGACCAGTGGGGCGATTATCTCAATTCCGTTCAGGTGGAAACGCCAGATAAAGAAATGAATACGATGCTGAATGTATGGAATCAATACCAGACATCGGTCACGTTTCGCTTTTCGCGGGATGCCTCGTACTATCACGGTGGATTGTTGTTCGGGCGCGGCTATCGCGATTCCTGCCAGGATGTCATGGGTCCGGTGATTCCGCGATCCGATTGGGTAAGAGAACGAATTCTGGAGATGAGTCGCTATCAATTTCAGGATGGCAGCACGTTTCATTTGTATTATCCGCTCACCGGCGGAGGCGAACGAACCGGGCATTCGGATACGCCGCTATGGCTGCCCTTAGCCATTATGGTTTATATTAAGGAAACAGGTGATTTTAATTTTTTAAAGGAAATGACTCCATTTTTTGATGCTGGCGAAACTACCATTTTGAACCATTTATTCGCTGCTATTAATTATACGCTATACAATTTGACCGAGCGATACCTGGCGAAATTTGGTCCGGGCGATTGGAACGATACGCTGGATTACCTGGGTCGCGGCGGAAAAGGCGAGAGCGCTGTGTGAATTTCTGGGCGACAAGGAAAAGGTGGGTTTTTATCGAAATGAATTTGAGAAGGTTGCTGATGCGGTGAACACCCATTGTTGGGATGGCGAATGGTACACTCGCGGCACGAATGACCTGGGTGAAGTGATCGGCTCAGCCGCCAATGAGGAAGGAAAAATATTTCTCAACACCCAATCCTGGGCAGTGATCAGCGGGATTGCCCAGGGCGACCGCGCTTTTAAATGCATGAATTCTGTGATCAGACACCTGGAAACCCCCAAGGGACCGAAAATTTTGCATCCGGCATTTACCAAACCAAATCCTAATATCGGTTTAGCGACACGCTGTGTGCCAGGGAAAAAAGAGAACGGCGCGGTGTTCAATCACCCGGTAAGCTGGGCGATTCTGGCGGAATGCCTGCTGGGACGAGGCAATCGGGCGTATGATATTTACAAGAAAGCTCTGCCGTTCAATCCAGTCATTGAAATCGATCGCTATGAAATCGAGCCGTATGTCTATGCCGAATATGTGACCAGTCCTGACCATCCCACTTTTGGGCAGGCAAGCCATTCCTGGCTGACCGGCTCTTCAACCTGGATGTTGCGAGATGCGCTTGATTATATTCTTGGTATCCGACCGACGTATGCTGGTTTGCTGATCGATCCCTGCATACCAAAAGATTGGAAATCATTCAACGTAATCCGCAAATTCAGAGGGAAAGAATATCATATTACTGTTTTAAATCCGAACAGCATCAATCAGGGGATTAAAGAAATTGAAATTAATGGCTGCAAAATTTCCGGGAATTTGATTGATTTGCAGGATAAGTCAATTGCAAAATTAATGAGCGACAATGAAATCGTAACCGTGCTGGCAAAAATGGAATAATATCTTTTGATAATTTATTTCTATCGACATGGTAGGATGGCGCCGGGGAAAAATGTTGTAATAGGATTGCAGAGCGGATATTGAGCCTAAACGGCTTGAGCGTGTGTTTTATTTTTTACAAGTGTTGCTCTTTTTTCCAGACCTTTTTTCACAGCTTGACGAAGCTCATCCGGCGTGAATGGCTTTGCCAGATAATCAAACGCGCCTTTCTGAATGACTTCCGCCATCAACTCGGGTGTGGCATAGCCAGTGATCGCGATGATAATAATAGTGGGATCAAATTTACGGATCGATTCAATCAGGCTGGTTCCTCGAATTTGCGGCATCATAATATCGATTAAAACCAGATCATAATTTGATTCACTCAATTTTGCAAAACCAATAATTGCATTTTCGGCAAAATCAACAGCAAAACCTGCTGGCTGCAATGCCTGTTTGCAGCCGATTCGAATGACATGCTCATCGTCAATAATTAATATTTTTGGATCTTTGATCATCTATTATCCTATACACTTAAATCGGTCCGCTATACCTTTCGCATCTATGGCTTACGCGATATTGATAATTGTTTTTTATGCCATTCATTATAAGCTAAAAATCGATATAAGTTCAATCAAACGCTTGCAAATCTGCATTGCAATCGTTAGCGCTGCTGTGGCGAAATTTTTATTTTAGCCGCGCTGATAAATCTCATTTTCCCCATTATTATTGATAACACACCGCCTGAAAAATTTGCTGCCCTGATGATGACACCGCTGCTTTTCAGCGCACTGGCAGAAGGAGCGCTTTACTTGATCCTGGCAAAACTATTGATAAAATCTGAGCTAGTGCAAAAATAAATTCGCTTCGGAAAAGCCTCTTCAGATTCACTGCATAACAAAATATCGGATGTTCATTATGGGAGGTATTTACTAACGACATGAACATCCGATATTTTTTATCATCAATAGAAAAGAGGGCTTTCTTCGTCGCAATTACTTTGACTGGGTATATTTTTTGACCACAGCCAGCAACTCATCCGACTTCAACGGCTTTTGCAAATATTCTTTGACAGGCACCGCGCTGGTATCAAAAATCTGACTCGCAGCATTGGCAAAGGATGATAAAATAACCACTGGCGTTTTTACGTTTAACGCGGCAATTTTATCAGCAATCTTGACACCCGAATCTACCTCTTCCATCATCACATCCAGGAGAATAAAATCAGGATTTTCTGATTCGATCAATCGCATTCCTGTGGCGCCGTCCTCCGCTTCGAGGATATCGTAATTTGCAGTTTCCAATACAATCTTCGCTTGCTCTCGAAAATCGATATCGTCATCAATGATGAGTATTTTCTTCGTTGCCATTTTTCCTCCAAACAAATTAGTTGAGTAACGCTTCAAATTCTTCCGGGAACTTATTGATCATTGCCTGTATCGATAACGCGCCGGCATCTCCCAAGGGGCACAATGTCGCTCCATTGATGTTGTTGCTGATTTGCAAAATAGCATCGAGATCTTCCCGCTTGCCTTTGCCGCTTGTGAGCATTTTTAATAGCTGTTGAATTTTCATTAAACCTTCCCGGCACGGAATGCATTGTCCACATGATTCATGGACAAAAAAGTTAATGGCTGCCTCTGCAACTTCAGGTATCGAGGTATCTTCATCCATGACAATAATTCCACCGGAACCCAACATGGTGTTGGCTTTAATGCACGAATCAAAATCCATTGCAATATCGATTTCATCCGCCTTCAAGATCGGTGCAGAGATGCCACCTGGAATTGCAGCTTTCAATTTTTTGCCATTTCTGACGCCGCCGGCAGCATACAGGATCATATCTTTCAAATTGGTTCCCATCGGAAATTCATAGACACCGGGTCTGTTGACATGTCCTGAAATGCCATACAATTTGGTTCCCGCTGCCTGAAACGTTCCCATCAGCTTAAATGTTCCAGCGCCCTGTTTGGCAATAAATGGGAGACAGCCAAAAGTTTCGACATTATTAACGATAGTGGGACAGCCATATAATCCAGCATTAGCGGGAAAGGGCGGTCGCACACGCGGTGTTCCTCGTTTTCCTTCCAGCGACTCGATTAATGCCGTTTCTTCTCCGCAGATGTAAGCGCCTGCGCCTCGCATCACCAGAATATCAAAATCGAATTCTTTTCCCAAAATGTTTTTGCCGAGATAATTTGCCGCTCGGGCATTTTCAATCGCTCGTTCCAGAATTTCAGCGATCCATTTGAATTCACCGCGAATATAAATGAATCCCAGATCAGCGCGAGTAGCATACGCCGCAATTGTCATCCCTTCGATCAGCAATAATGGATCATGTTCCATGATAACCCGATCCTTAAATGTGCCCGGCTCGCCTTCATCGGCATTGCACACCAGGTAGAAAGGTTTATTTTTTTCTTTCGGCAAGAATCCCCATTTGAAACCAGTTGGAAAACCTGCGCCACCGCGCCCCCTGAGAAAGGACTTTTTGACTTCCTCGACAAAATCCTGGGGTGATTTTTCAATCATTTTTTTAAGCCCGATATAGCCGCCATCGCGTTCGTAATTATCGATTTTTTCCATGCCTGAAACACCGACATGACGGGTCAGCATTTTCTTTTCTTGTATCATTATCCTCTGCCTCATCTATTGTAATGATTTTAAAATACCATCAACTTTCTTTGCATCCAGGTTTTCGTAGTACGTGTCATTGATCATCATTACCGGAGCAGTGCCACAGGCTCCGAGGCACTCGACCAATGAAAGCGTAAATTTGTTATCCTTCGTTGTTTCACCCGGTTGTATTTTTAATTTTTTCGAAAGATGCTCGATGATGTGTTTTGCACCCAACAACGAGCATGATACATTGCGGCAGACCTGGATGTGATATTTGCCGACTGGTTTTAAATTAAACATCGTGTAAAACGTTAACACGCCATAAATTTTATTGGGCGTGGTTTTCAATAATTGCGCTAACTGTTTTATGGCGGGCGGTGGCACCCAGCCAAACTGATCCTGAATCAAATGCAATGCCGGAATCAGCGCCGAATTTCGTTGAGGAAATACGGCTGCCATTTCAGTAATCTTCGTTACGACGTCTTCACTTAAATTAAATTCAGACTCTTCCGCCAAATAAGGGGAGGGTGATGCTGACATGTTATGCGACCTCCAATTATGATTTTTGTTTATTCAAAAGCGAAACTTACTGGAATACAACGTCCTTCTGCGGAGGATCTTATCTAAATCGATCCGCCAAATGCAGACCATTATGCGTTGCGCGTTGCGGTGCACAGAAGCACCGCACTCCATATTATTTTTAATCTAATATTTCTACCAGCCCGGTGCTTAAATCGTAAAACGCGCCGACTATTTTCGTTTTGCACTCATCAATCGCAGCCGATAAAATCGGCGATTCTTTGAGGCGATTTATTATTAATGCGACATTCATTCGCGCTGCCTGGTCGATTAATTGTTCACCATGACCGCTTGCCCGCTCGACAGACGGCGTGATATTTTCGACCAGCGTACCGATTGCGCCAGCGACAGGCAACCTCTTCTCAATTATTTCAATCGTCGCCGCGACCGCGCCACATTTTGTGTGTCCCAATACCATGATCAGCGGAATGCCAAGCTCCGCGACGCCAAATTCGATGCTCCCCAGAATGGCGTCATCGATCACATGACCGGCGCTGCGGATCACAAACAGATCTCCCAATCCCTGATCGAAGATCAACTCTGGCGGAACTCGTGAATCGACGCAGCCGAGGATGATGGCGAAGGGATGCTGTCCTTTCGTAATTTCAATACGACGATTCTCGCTACGATTTGGAGCGATAATTTTATTCGTGGCGAATCTTCGATTCCCTTCAAGTAGTCGATTCAGTGCCTCATCAGCAGAAATATTCAATGTATCTATTGCGTTATGTTTTTGTGTATTATTCAACTTTTACCTCGATCGATTCAACAATATCCAGAGCGGAATCAAGCGCATTCAAATCCGAATAGAAATTTCCATCTTTACCAGCCGGATGTCCATGACTGATTTTCTTGAGCCAACAAGATGATGGCTTATCGCTGATCTGCAATTCGCCCTGCCAGACAACCGACGGCTGACCGGAGCCCCATTTGCCGCCACTGTAATTGCTATCATTCTCAGCGGCATCTTCTTTAAAGGAATCATTAAAATCCTTTGAGTGATTGATCTCCGCTTTGATAAAATATTTCCCTGGTTTCAAGTCAGGCGGAATTTGCCACGCTCTGGTGAAGCCAGTTTTGGGCGTTGCTCCGGTAATAGTTGCCAGCTCAGAATTGGGATCGATGACTTTCTCTTTGGCGTCATGCAAATCGTGGCAACTCGAACAGGTTGATTTGTCAATTAATCCACCAGACTGATGCTGATGAATCCAAACCGGCAGCGAGGATGGGCGTCGAATGTTTTCCTTTTTCTCGCCGGGTGACGAACGCCAATCCTGCAAAGCAGTGCGATGCGTCACATACATCGTTGCCACGTAATCGCCTTCAGCATCTTCCAGCCAGAATGCCATCTGCGGTTGATTGGTCACTTTGATCAATCCCATAATCCGAAACGAATGCTGCCAATGCGCACCCGTTTTCACAGAAACTACAAGTTTTCGATTTTGATCTGATTGTGGAATTGCTCTTTGCGCTAAAAAGAATAATCCAATCAGGCAAAAAATTGAAAAAAGGATAACAGCCTTTTGGGGCTTCATGAAATCTACTCCTCATTTGCATCGCGGCAATCAAAATTTTATCCCACCGAATGTCTATTTTGAAGCTAACAAATTTTATCAAAGCGATTTTTAATAAAAATCCGCTGGGTTCTCCTTCGGCGAATCAATTTATGGTAGAAATCTGCCGAAGGAAGATTGTTTCCATCCGTTGGAGAAAAAATGGCATTCCTAAACCTCCGAGCTTTAGGAATG
>JALOPY010000180.1 GCA_025453735.1 bacterium
GGCTATATTAAAAGGTTTGAAGAAAAACCGAATAATCCCAAAGTCATCGAACAATTCAAGGCACCAAAACATCTGTTCAAATCGATGGGACTGGAAATCGAATCCGATCGATACCTGGGCTCCATGGGTATCTATGTTTTCAAGCCGGACATGCTGATAAAATCTCTGGCCGATTATTCCCAAACCGATTTTGCCAAACACATCATCCCGGCATCGATTGGCAAATATCGCGTGGCAGCTTATCCCTTCACGGGTTATTGGAAGGACATCGGGACGATTCGCACTTTTTTCCAAGCCAATATCTCGCTGGCGCAGCCCAATCCGCCATTCAAATTGTACCATCCGGGCTGGCCGCTTTACACCCGCGCCCGATCCTTGCCGCCAAGTCGGGTGATTAAATCGGAAATTCGTGACAGCATGATGGGCGATGGCTCGGATATTGTTGGCGCAAAAATTCAGGATTCCATCATTGGCGTGCGCAGCAATGTGCGGGAAGGAACGATCCTGAAAGATGTCGTCATGTTGGGCGCAGATTTTTTTGAAGGGGAAGATATTTTGACCAACTGGGAAGCGCCGAAGAATCATCGTCCCCAGCTCGGGATTGGCAGAAATTGCCAGATCGAGCGAGCCATCATCGACAAAAATGCTCGCATTGGCGATGGAGTCATCATTCGTGCCAAGCCGAGTGATGCCAATGTGCCAGGCGATCACTACTGGATTCGGGAAGGGATCACCGTCATTCCAAAAGGGGCGGTGATCATGGCGGGGACGGAGATCTGAATCCACAATCTGGCTATCACTTCGCAAATGACGGTCAGGTCGATAGGTCAATTCGAGCTTTTCCCAACGCAGAGAAGCTACAGGCGCAAAGTTACGCAGAAATATTTTATCGACTTTGCTCATCAACAGATAAAATCCTTTTAAAAAATAATTCTCGACCAGCTATCAACAGAAAATCTTCGCGATTGAATAAAACTCCCTTGCCGCGTGCTGGTCAGGTCGATTTTTATCTTGATTTAAAACAAAATATTTTCTATTTTAATAGAGAAAAGTGACCGTCACCCGCCAACTGGAGAGTGACGGTCACTTCTGAACAGAAGGAAAATTTAATTTTATGCTTAACTTTTTAATTCAAAATCAGCTTGTGTTGTTATTCACCGTAATTGGATTGGGCTACCTGCTCGGCAGCATAAAAATCGGCGGATTCAGTTTTGGCGTAGCAGCCGTGCTATTTGTCGGTATCGCTTTTGGCGCTTTCGATAATCGTCTCGACCTGCCCGAATATATTTATACCATCGGTCTCGTGTTGTTCGTTTATGCCATCGGACTGCAAGCAGGTCCTGGTTTTTTTGCCTCCTTTCAAAAACGAGGCTTGCGGATCAATGCTGCGGTCGTGCTCATTTTGACTTTTGGCGCAATGCTTTCAATGGGGCTCTGGAAAATTCTGGGCGTTCCTGTTCCCAGTATGGTCGGACTCTTTTGCGGCGCACTGACCAACACGCCAGCACTTGCCGCCACGGTCGAGACGATCAAAAATATGGCGAAAGACCTTCCGCCTGCAACTGTTCAGCTTTACATGAACAGCCCGGTTGTTACTTATGGACTGGCTTACCCATTTGGCGTGCTCGGCGTGATCCTCTGGTTTTTTCTTTTTTCGAGATTCATGAAAATCGATCTGTTGAAAGACGCCAAAACTTCGGAATCTGATATTATTTTCAGCCGCACCTTCCGGGTCACCAATCCGGGTGTGATCGGCAAGACCGTGAACGAAGCGCTGAGTTTTTATGAGCGCCCGGGCTTTGTGCTGAGTCGCATCAAAAAGGGTGACGAGATTTCCATCGTCGCACCGGATTGCATTCTGTCTGCAAATGATCTGATCGTCGCGGTAGGGAATGCGACGGCGCAGGAACGGGCGCGAGTACTCTTCGGCGCCCTGTCCAAAAAGCAGCTCGATCTTGTCGAAGATCCTGGTCAATACAGTTATCGCCGCATTTTTGTTTCCAGCCATGAAGTCGTTGGCAAACGAATTCGCGAGCTTTTTTTGCAGAAAAAGTTTAACGCCACCATCACGCGCTTGCGCCGCGGCGATGTCGATTTCGTCCCCTCCGATGATACCATTCTGGAACTGGGCGACCGGATTCGCGTCGTCACCCTGCGCCAAAATCTGGAGCAGGTGACCCAATTCTTCGGCGATTCCATTCGCTCCGTTTCCGAAGCGGATTTCCTCTCGTTATCGCTGGGAATTGTGCTGGGCGTTTTTGTCGGGACGATCCCGTTTCCGCTGCCCAATGGCATGACCTTCAAACTGGGTTTCGCCGGCGGCCCACTCATCGTCGCCCTGATTTTAGGACGAATCGAACGCACCGGCCCGATCACCTGGAGCTTGCCATATAGTGCTAATTTATTATTGCGGCAGATCGGTCTGCTCTTTTTCCTCGCGGCGATTGGCACCAAAGCGGGACATGGCTTTGCCGTTACATTCCAAACCGGCGGCTGGGGCTTCATCGTGGCGGGCGCGATAATCACGACTGCCGTAACGCTCCTGACGCTGTTCGTTGGCTACAAATTTTTCAAGCTGCCCATGTCTGCGGTCATGGGCATCATGTCCGGCTTGCAGACTCAGCCCGCCTGTCTGGCGTACGCCAACCAGCAAGCCCAGAACGAGCTGCCGAATATCTGGTATGCCACCGTTTATCCCGCGGCCATGGTCGCCAAGATTTTTCTGGTGCAATTGATTATTTCGATGTTTATGTTGCTATAATGATAACGTGGCCGCCACTTCGGAGGTGAAGGTCACGTTAAATTAGCGGAGAAGCCAAATATGCCAAAAGTCTTCATCAGCCACTCATGGGAAGATAGCGATATCGCCAGGAAACTTGCTGAATATTTGAAGCGCGATGGCGCTAATATCTGGATCGATTATGACAAGATTAAAGGCGGGGATAGCCTACACGATCGCATGAATGAGGCGCTGGAATGGTGCGATACGTTAGTGCTCGTCTGGTCACAATCAGCGGCTGCTTCCCGTTATGTAAAAATGGAGTGGCAGAGTGCTCTGGAATTAGACAAGAAAATCATCCAATGCATGGTAGATGACGCCAAACGTCCTGTCCTGCTGACAAGGCTTATATATATTAATTTCCAGAATTTTGATCAGGGCTATAAAGATCTTTGTCGCTCACTGGGATTGAAAATGGTTGAAACAGTAACTCCCAAGCCCCACTCTGCGGAAAAAAATAAATCTGAAACACCAACAGTCAAATCTTCAAGGGAAACAGCGCCAGCGAAAAAAGAGCTCTTCTTTCAACCAGAAAAGCCAGCTTCTATCATCCCACTGTTTCGCGCAACTCCAAAAACACTTTCTTATGCCGATGTTAAAAGTATATTGCGGCAATATGATTTTTATTGTAAAGAATATGATTGGAGTAAGGAGTATAGCAATCCCAACGGTAGTGGTTTTGCCAACCAATTTGAGTCGAAAACGATTCAGGGCGATAAGGTTGTCCTGGATAATGCTTCAGGCTTGATGTGGCAACAAAGTGGCTCTGCTAATTACATGAATTATGAAGATGCTAAAAAATGGACCAATGATCTTAATAAGATTGGCTATGCTGGCTATAGTGATTGGCGCTTCCCCACTCTGGAGGAAGCGATGAGCTTGATGGAGCCGAAGCAAATGAATGATAATCTCTATATTGATCCGAAGTTCGATGCAATGCAATGGTGGATATGGACGTCGGATCAGCCTCCAGGCGTATCACGGGCATGGAGTGTCAGTTTCAGTGATGGTGGTTGCAGTTGGGGCGGCTTCTTCGACAACTCCTGTGTTCGTGCGGTTCGTTCTGGACGATCATCCACTGAATGATTTGGTTATTTGATAATTGGAGTGATTTGATTATTTGGGGGGGCGCGCGAATTTTTTTTGAATATTTGATTGATTTTAACAAAAGGAATTTTTAAATTGAGTTTACAAAACAAATAAGTTTTGACTATACAAGTTTTAGGAGAATATATATGCTACAAATTTCTGATGAATTAGCCAGCTATGTCACCGAGCTTTTTCCTGAAGAGAAGACGGAAAATAGAATAAAGAGGCTTATCGAAAATGAAATGCGAAGAAGATTGGCTCGGTATCAATTGACAATCCGAAACCTTGAATCTAAATATCAAATGAATTTTGAGTCTTTCAAAACAGGAAAAATGGTGGAAAAGAAAGGATACTCGTTTGAAGTAGAAAACGATTTCTGCGATTGGGAAATGGCACTGGACGGGGTGGAAACGATGAGTCGAAAATTGAACAACTGAAACGTGACCGTCACCTGCAAGGTGACGGTCACGTTTTTATTACACGAAGGGAGGAAAGGCATGTCTTATAAAACAGAATTGTTGAAATCAGTGGATACCTTTTTTCATGTTTATAATCGTGGTGTCAATAAAGGTAAAATATTTTTTACAGATGAAAATTACCTCTATTTTCTAAGAAAATTGAAAAAATATCAGGATCAATTTCAGGTGATAATTGTCTGCTATTGTCTCATGCCCACTCACTTTCATTTGCTGCTCAAACAGCTTGCTCCTTATGCTATCTCAAAATTTATTGGATTATCATTGAATGCTTACGCCAAGGCAATTAATAAACAACAGAAAAGAAGCGGGCATTTGCTTGAGCGAAAATACAAGATGAAGCTGGTGGCTCAGGATAATTATTTGGTTCATTTATCGCGTTATATGCATCTGAACCCAGTACTGTCAGGCCTGGTGTCTTCGCCAGAAGATTGGGCTTTTTCCAGTTATCGAGATTTTAGTGGTCTCCGTTCAGGAAAATTGCCTGAGCCAACAGTCATTCTTGAGCATTTTGATTCGATTGCAGCCTATCAGAAATTTGTCCAAGATTTCATTATTGATGATTTGGATCAGATTCGGCCGTTTTTAGATGAATAAAAATACACTGGTGAGATGTGACCGTCACCTCACAGGTGACGGTCACGTCTATGAAATTAGGAGGAAGGAAATGCCAACACCAAATGCTGCTGGAAATGCTGTAACAATTCTCTCGTTCTCAAACCAAACCTCAGAGGATAAAAAGCTCCTCAAAAAATTCATCAGCTTCCACTGGAAGCACTATGAAAGCGATCCCCAATTTATTCCTCTGCTCGATTACGAATATCTCGGCTTCAAGCTGATCGGCATCCATGGCTTCTTCGAACCAGGGAACCTGTTTTTCAAACATGCGGAAATGAAATTTTTCCTGGCGATGAGAGGCGATCAAGTTGTTGGTCGCTGCAATGCCTTTGTCAATCACAATCACAATAAACATTGGAACGATAAAATCGGATTCTTCGGTCAATTTGAAACCATCGAGGACCAGGGAGTTGCCGATCAACTGTTGCAAGAGGCTGGTGCATGGCTGAAATCCAAAGGCATGGACACGATCCGGGGACCGCAGAATCTGCCTGTCAATGAAGCCACGCCTGGCGTGATGACGGAAGGATTTGATACCCGCCCGGTGATTTATTATATGTACAACAAACCTTTTTATGCTGATATGTTAAAAAAAGCTGGCTTCGAGCCAGTGAAACGTGTTGTTTCCTGGGAAGTGCCAGTCTCGGATCCACGGTATGTCTTTCTCGAAAAGATGGCAAAGGAAGCCATTGAGAAATCGGGAGTGACCATCGAAACCTGGGGCGAACGTCCCCTGGCAGTCCGCAAGAAGGAGATGCTGGAAATTTACAACGACGCGTGGAACGATAATTTCGGATTCGTCCCGTTCACCGAAGAGGAGTTCAATGTCATTGTCGATGATATGCAACTAGTCATGGATAAAAGCCTGTTTGTGTTTGTTTACATCCAGGGCGAGCCGGCAGGATTTTTCGGAGGGGTCCCAAATTTTATTGAAAAAATGAAACCATTT
>JALOPY010000181.1 GCA_025453735.1 bacterium
ACTTCCTGGGAAAAATTCCGAACGGTCATGCCAAATACAAGGCTTTTAAATCCGGTTCGATATACCGTGCCAAAATCAAATGACCATACATTCAGATCATTATTGACCTCTTTGGTAACACCCTCGGATACCTCGCCGACTGGAACAACGCTGCTGCCTAATTTTTGATCGACATAGCGAATATGTCCTCCAACCGAGAAGCGATCGGTCAGGGCTTTGGCATATCCAAAGCCTAATGCAAAAGCCGAGGGTCCAAAATTGCCGGTATCAGCGTAGCCCTTCTCTGAAGTTGGATCGACCACGGTGCCAAGAAATTCGCCGTAATCAACCGACAGAATGCTCAATCCGAAGGTACCATATTTGCCAAAACTCGGATTGATCGCAATGCTCCCGGAATAATGTTTCATATCAGCAATCCAGCTATTCTGATTTATGGATAGATCCATAAATGTCGTCATCAGGGAAAGATTGGCAGGATTGTAGAACAGCGACATCGAGCTCTTCGGTTGCAACACTGAGAAATTGGAAGCCAGTTTGCGCTAATTTTTTATCAGCGCTAAAGCTATCAGAATAAAAAAATCCATGAGCCAGAATGGCTATCCAGCAAACAATTATGCTTTTCTTCATTGTATCTCGTCTCCTAAAGTTTGTAAAATGTTGACCAGTTAACGAATAACAACAAATTTCCGAATGGCATTTTCTCCCTTTTTAAATAACAAATCCCCTGTTTGCGAATCATAATAATCTTCCGTGACCTCAAAATACGCGATGTAAACGCCACTAACGATCACCTGTCGCGACGACGTAATTGAGTTCCATTCGGCATCGCCGCTTCCATCCGTGTGTTCGATAGTGCTAATCAAATCGCCTCGTTCGGTAAAAATTTTGATCGTGCAGAACGGCGGAATATCGAGAAACATAATTCGATCCGCGCCACTGACACCAAACTGAAGTTCTCGGGCACTTATATTATAAGGATTGGGGACGACTCGAATCGCATCCAAAGTTTTGCCAGATTGACGTTTCAACTTTGCTGGCTCAGTGGTTCGTGTATAAAACATGCTGCTGTGTAAAGAGCCGCCGGGATTGGCAGGGGTATTATTTCCAGTGCCATCCGTAAAAGAGATAATATAATAATAATAATCGAATCCACGCTGGGCAGTCTTATCGGCAAACTCATTAACGATTTGAGGATTTTCAGTGCCAGTTCCGCAGGCAAACAGCTCTTGATACGTGGTATCTGCGTTATGAATGGCGCGATAGATTCGATAGCCAGCAAAACCAGGGAACGATTCTGCGTTATTTGACCAGGACAGCATAATCCGATCGCCACCTGAATTGACTTCAAACAATTCTGGCGGCGGAGGAGGCATCGGAATGTCATAGTTTAAATTATAGGTTTGAATCGTTCGCTGAAAGGTTTTGGTCAGCGAATCACGTCCCGTAAATACCCACTTATTTTTATATTCGTCTTTGTTGCTGGTGGTTGAGCCATCGGGAAGCTTGAATGGACCCTGACCCGTCAGCCATCTTGCGCCGATGGTGTAGCAGGAATCCCGTCCCAGTCCTGAAATTCCCTCGGCAATCACGATATGAATGCTATCGCCAGGCGCCAGCGTATAGGGACCAAATCCCTGACAATGAGAATAACCGCCAGGCGTATTTCCCCAGACATCAGCAAAGCCATCTCCAACAGCATCAGCATGCATAATTGGTGGATGACCTTTGGTCATCGCCGCATATTCCTCAGCCATCTTGCCCGGATTGAACTGGTCATTGCTGGATGTAATTCCCTCATCAGAACCTAAGAATTGCGTCGTTGTCGGCTGGTTCGGATCATGCGTTTTATCCTGCGCAGACTTATCCGCATGAAGAACAAGATTCCCGGTATATTGCGCGCCACCCAGATGTCCATCGCCGCCAGCCTTGCCATTGGGACCTCCGATACAATCAAAAGTTGCCTGAGAGTGGCGACCGGTCCAGGAAAATTCACTGAGATAGGGCTTGCCGGATATGGGATCATAAACCAACATCGTGTCGTTCATGGTGCAATGCCCCCACGCGGCGGATTGCGGCAAATAATAATAACCGTACGGTCCGGTTTCTCGCGCTGCGGTGTAGCGATATTGGAAAAAGAACACCACCCCTTCCAGAGTTTTATCAACCTTCGTGCCCTTGTTATCGATGATTCCGGTGTTTTTAAAAACATAATCATAAATAAAATAGTTATCGTGATGCTGTTGACTGTGGGCATAAATCGTCCGATATTCAGTGATGCCAATCGAGGTATTGACAACATTATAAAGAATCCGATCAGCCACAGCATTGGGATCCACTTCATTGACGAAATCCATATAATCCAGAAAGCCAGCCGGGATTCCATCAACAAAAACCCGGGGTCGATCGAAGCGCCCGATTAACTTGAATTGGACCGGCATCGTTTCATTCTTTTCATCCGATACGCGTGGGCCCACATGGACGACTTTAAAATCAAAGGTTTTGTCAACCAGCGGATCATTGTAATTTTTCGTGCCAATCCACAACGCTTTTGCCGCCTTGCAATCCTGGTAATTGAATTGTGCTGGCCAGCGCAACCCATCCTGTTGATCGGCAACCAGGTGTCTCCGTCCGACTTCAACCTCACACCCCATGCTGGAGAACCAATCGTGCAGCATCCCCACAGCGATCCATTTCGTTTCATCGCCAAAAATCGAGGTGGCTGTACTTAACACTAAAAATAAAATAAGCGTTAATCTTGTTAATTTATTCTTTTGTTTCATACCGCTTCCTTTGCTTTAAATTCTTAACAAACGTTTACCAAACTTTCTAAGTTTGGTAAACGTTAACATTGATTCTCGTTTCTTAGAATTTATAATTAACACTAATGCCAAAAAAGACGCTTCTCGGATTGAGAAAAGTAAAAGACGTCTGGTTCGGCATATCGATATACGCTTTATCGTCCAGTATCTTGTTCAGCTTCTGTTTCTCTACCTCCTGCCAGGCGTCATTCGCGTATTCCATATATTTTTTGGTATTGGCATCATAATAGATAGCAATGGGATTGGGATTCGTCAGCTTTTGATAATCGGCGACCCATTCCATTGGAGCGTAAGCAACGCCAGCTTTACGATAATCGCCTGGTCGATCATCCCCAGGGATATTGCCATAACTCAATTTATCAGCAATGCTGGCAGGGAGATGAAGCGATTGCATGTAATAATTTCGATCATAAACATTGACATGCGATAAGCCTGAGAAATGTTTCAGGTTGAACACGTTATAAATATCCGTAAAAAACTTGACATCAAAATTTTTGAAGATTAATGTCTTGGACAATTTAAGATCGATATTATAGAGCGAAGTCCAGCGAACATTATATTGAATTCCCGGAACATTGTTTGGATTCCACGTGTCCCAGAGACCGCCAGTCCAATACCCCAGAATGTTCAAATGCCAATCGCTCAGCAATTTTAATCCCGCAACTTCCGATCCGAAATCAGTTGGCGTATGAAAATCTAAATACGCTTTAAATCTCGGTCGTGGTCGGGGTTTCGATTGTTGTGGATTTTTCCTGAGATAATCTCGTTGATCAGCCGGATTTTCATAGTTCTCCCTAACGCCAAAATATCCTGATGTTCCGACTCGATATTCATAGTTGATATCGCCATAGAACCATCGTCCGGTCGATTTGTACAGATCGATTTCAAAACCACGAATATCCTCATAGCTGTTGTTGGTTAGCTTATAATAATTCACTTTGCCATCAAAGCTAATGTATCGAATCCAGGATTCCTGATCTGAGACATCTTTATAATATGCAGATAAATGAAACAAATAATTGTTCAAAATGGCGTGGTCATAGCCTAATTCATACGAAACAGTTTTCGCCAACGGAATCGTTGGGTCGCCAAAATAATCTATTTGACCGAGCAGAGACCTTTGATTGCGATAATATTGCTCAGAGGTCGGCATCTGACGATAATGACCATAGTTGAAATAGAGCTTGGAATTGAGCGTAATCGGATGGGAGATTGCCAGACGAGGACTCACCGTAAACCTTCCCGCAACGTCTTTGGTTTTATATTCAGATTCATCTGCCGGGACATAGGCGCTGGAAAAAAATCCTCTGTTATAGTCATCCACGTTAAACCATTTTCCATTCGGATTGCTATATTCCATGATGAGTCCTAACGAGGAAATAAATCCTCCGACCTCGATTTTATCCTGTACATAAATAGACCCTCGGAATGGATTCTGTTTGATTGTTGTCCAGGTATTTCCTTCAGGCAAATATTTATTGAGTTGTCCGAAACTCATATCAAATTGATCATAGATCAATTCAACACCTGCTTTTACCTGGTTCCATGTATCGACCTGGCTGACCAGGTCAGTACGAGCAGTCCAGGTAGCCACTTTACTGGAGTCGCGTGAAACACTGATTGGACCACCCATGATAAAAATACCATCAATCCCAAAGATTGGATCTTCACTGAATCCATAAGGTCGCTCATCCTCAAAATATCCGGGAAAAACTTCATTGATCTTTGTCAAATCACGATAGGGACCTGGTCCAGTAGTGTATTTCTTCCCGATGCGTTTGAGCTGCACTTCATAAAATGTGTTGGAGCTAAGTGTATGCGTCAACTTTGCTGATACCGTATTATGAAATCGTGCTGTGGGTGACCAATAATCATTTGTATAGATTCGGGTGGGAGTGGTAAAACTACCGGTAGTCATTGTAGTCGCCACATCCTCTGGCGATTCCATGATACCTGTTCCCCCAGAAAATGACGAAGAAACCCCATACGTTTCGCCGTAAATTCCCAATAAAGAAAATTTCATGTTGGGATTTATATCCGAAGTTAATTTCATCATCCAGCTTTTATTGGTGAGGGCTTTGCGGGATATCTCGATCACATACATATCCTGTTCCTGGCGATAGGAAGTATAAAAACGCAGATTCCCCAGAGACTTGCCAATAAAGGGAACTGGACCGCCGAAGCCACCGTCAATGTCGTAATCAGGATTTTTGATATCGCCCTGTTTTCGATGCTCATATAGAAAGACGCGTTGCGCCGCTTCTGGTGTCAGATCATTCGTTGGATCATCATCTTGCAGGGTTTGCGCTGAAATTGATTGCCAGCCGCTAAATTCTGGATATTGGCGTTGCGTGTAAACATCCCAGTTGCCATTTTTCGTACCGGTCCAGCAAACGGCAGGATCAACATACGGACGCAGCCAATAGAAATTGGGATCATAAGGCGACATGCCAAAATTTTTGGGAGATGGTGGTCGATATTTATAAGTTATCGTTCCAGCGTATCGGTCGCCGCCCCCGTCTTTTGTGACGACATTGATAACGCCGGATCGCACATTTTGATACTCTGCATTGAACCCACCGGTTTGCACGGATACTTCCTGGATCGCGCTCAAGGGAACCGTGGAAATCGGTTGATTGTCTCGTTCATCCCTGAGGACCACGCCATCCACCATAAATATCGCCTGATCCGAGCCGCTGCCTCGAATTCCTAGCTTGGAGGTGATACCAGCTTGCAAGCCCATCACATCGCCGACGCTGGCAACTGGCAGCGTAGCTATTTGGTCGTTGCTGATATTTTTCTTGCTTGCAGCAACGTCTTTTTCTACGATGGGACGCATAGCAACCACGGTAACTTCTTCACCGAGCAGAGCTTCCGGATTGAGCTTAAAATCGATCATTGTCGTTTGATCGATATAAACTCGAACTTCAGTGAAGCTATAAGCTTTATAGCCCATCATTGAAGCTTTGAGGGAATAAGTTCCTGGCGGCACATTTAAAATAAAATAATAACCACTCAATTCAGAAGCCGCTCCCATCGTTGTCCCCTCGATGATGATATTAACTCCTGGCAGTGGCTGACCTGTTTCCGCATCAGTCACTGTGCCAGCAATTTTGCCTGTCACACCGGCAAAAGCAAAACTGGCAAAAAGCACAACCGTCATTGTAAAAAAAATAACTGATCTTTTCATAATGATGATGCCCTTTCTGAAAAATCATTAATCTTAGGTTGATTTAATTTGTTTGTTGATAAATTGAAGATAGCGATTCTCGTATTCCCAAAAGAAATAGAGAATGGCAATAGGCTATAAGATTGGTATGAAAAAAAACAGGAAAGAGATATGATTTTATCAATCAACATATCTGGCAATTACACCTTATAGATGAATAAATTTTGTTACTGAAAATATAACCTTTTTTTAAATATTAGTCAAGTGATTTTTATACTAAAACCACAAGGGCACAAAGAAAGATTAAAACGATCATTTTCGTGTGTCAGCCGTGGCAGATGTCCGCTTTGTGGCTTGGTGTTGAGTATTTTTTTTTGCAGCTTCGCTGCGCTATGTTATACAGCAAACGGTCATAAATTGAACATTTTTTTTCCAACTGAAACAGAGGTAGTACATTAGGCTATTTTTAAATATCTGCTCAGATGCTATCACTAACCAGTTTCGCAGTCTATAATCCAAAATGCACAGAAAATCTATGAACGTCACTAAATACACCGAATGGGGTGTAAGCGTAGTCCACTGCTAGCATGTAATTTCGATATGCTTGTTGAAAACCAAGTCCTGTCGAAAAACCATGCTCATCGTTTGGCGCTGAATATCCCAATCGCAACGAAAATGTTTTATAAAAAAGATATTCCAATCCAACGTTCACTTGTTCCGGATAATCCCGTGGATGGGTCGCATCAATCGAGAACAGAAACGAGCTATATTCTTTACTCATCAAGGGATAAACGTCCAACAAATCCATTGCAACTCCGATACGGAAAGTCAATGGCAATTGAAATCCTTCATCTTCGTAGGTTACTTCTTGTGAAAAGTTACGAATACACATGCCAATATTCAGGCTTCGAAAACCGGTATTATAAAGCACGCCAAAGTCAAACGCCAATACGGAAGCTGAATAGCTCTTTCGAGAATAATTTCCATCAGCCGCAGCTCCTGTCAAACTGACGACACTGCTCCCCATATCCTGAACAACATATTTCAAATTGCCGCCGATTAAAAATTTATTAGAGAGAGCTTTCGAATAGCCGACACCAAATGCCATTGCGCTGGGACTAAAGTTGCCTGTTTCGATATAGCCCAATTCATTGTTGGGATCGTCATCCCGGACGGTGCCGATAAAATTGCCATAATCGACAGAAAGCGCGGTGAATCCAAATACTCCATAGCGTCCCTGCGCCGGGCTGAACGCTGCGCTGCCGTAAAGATATTTGATATCGGCAATCCAATCGATTTTGCCAAACGAAAAATCAGCGAATCCTGGCATTTTCGCCATTGCCGACGGATTATAAAACATAGAAGTGGAGTATCCCTCAACTGCGGTGGTAGCATCTGCCATCCCGCTGATGCGGGCATCCGTTGAGACACTGAGGAATTTCATTCCGGTCTGAGCCAGTTTCTGCAATTTCTGGCTGTAGCCAACCGGAACGAGCATCATGATGATTGCCCATGTCAGTATTATTGATATGATATATTTTTTCATAATCACACCTTTTTTGCTTGTTGATTCATTCGTGTTATCGGATTATTAAGAATTTTACAATCTGACTTTTCCCGGTTTCATTATCGGTGACGACTGCGATGTACACACCACTCACCACTATCTGTTGATATTCCGTGGTGCAAGTCCAATAAGCATCGCCGCTGCCATCAGTATGTTCGATTGTCTTAACCAGCTCACCGGTTTCTGTGTAAATTTTTATCGTACATTCCCCGGGTATGTTGTAAAAGGCAAGCTTATCAGCTTCGCCGGGGAACAACAATCGATTCGGATCGGCAGATATATTATAAGGATTTGGAACCACTCGAATTTGACTCAATTGCTCCCCTGGCGGTCGCTTGAGATTTGTTGGATCATAAGTCTGAGTATAATAGCGACTGCTTCTGAGAATATCTTGTGGAATGTTCAAAGCCGGATCGGCTGGAATTTCGCCACCCAGGGAAACGATGTAATAAAAATATGAAACCCCCCGCTCCAATACCGTATCATTGAAGCTCCGCTCCTCAGCGCCTGCTTGATGAATCAGTTGATAGGTGCTATCATATTTTCCTTTTGCACGGTAGATTTCAAAACCTGTTAAATTCGGATCTGTTTCATAAACATCCCAATTTAGCATAATTCGATCACCACCACCATTGACTCGAAACAGACTGGGTGGCTTAGGGGGCTGTTGAATAGAATAGTCCGATTGGAAGTTGGCAATTGCTCGCCTGAATGTTTGAAACAAAGAATCTCTCCCGCTCAGCACCCATTCATTCTTTGTTTTGGCAGTAATTTCGCCTTTTTTGAATTGCTTGCCAATTTCGATGCACATTTCACGGCTCAATCCTGCTGCTCCTTCTGCCCATACAATACGAACACTTTCACCAGGTTGTAGCGTGTATGGTCCATAGCCATTGCAGGCAGAGAATCCACCTGGCGTGCCGAGCGCTGGATCACCTTTCGGTTCCGTAAAATTTCCCGCTGGCTCAACTTTCCAGGCATGACGTGGTGATATATGCCCTTTCGACATCCAGCCATACTCGGATTCCATTCTTGCAACGTTATAGGGATCATTCTGGGAAGTATTTCCTTCATCGGAACCTTCATACGTTGTCGTGGAAGGTTGCATAGGATCATCGGTTGGATTTGTGGGCGAGGTATCAGCATGGAGCGTCACCACACCGATGAATTGCGCTGATCCAAGTCGTCCCACAGTATCAGCGACGCCAATGTAGCCCGCTGAGCCAGCCGGATTCCATATTGGCGCTCCAATATTATCATACCCCCCGCCAAACGGCGGGTATTTGCCATGCCAACCGAATTGAGCGCGAAACTGTTCGTTCGGTGGATCTTGCATCACGCCATCGCCACGTGCATCCAGCATCAAATTGATCCCCCATCCTGTGGCATTACCAATTAAATATCGCGTTTCATAACAAACCGCCCAGCGGAATTGATAGAAGAAGTAAACATCCTGGAGCGTTTGGTTGGGCAATTCGATTTCGGGATCTCCATCGACATTGCCTGTATTCGTAAACGTGTAATCACAAATGATATAGTTATCATGATACGGATGGCTGAATTGCATGATCTTTCGCGTCATGGTAATTCCGACCTGGCTATTGGTGATGTTGATGATCATGCGATCTGGTTTCAATGTCGGATCGACGCCATCGTTATCAACTCGCTTTTCATAGGTATCAATAAAATCAACTGTCGTTTTCGGCGGCTCAAAACGGCTGACCATTTCAAATTTGACCGGGAAAAATTCATTGGAGCCAGTCACTCGTGGACCGATGTGGACCACTTTATAAGGATAATTATCGCCTTTTTCATCAGTGAAATTTTTGCAACCGATCCAGAATCCTTTCGCTGCTTGCATATCTTGATAGCGATAAATTCCTTCCCACTGCATGCCACATTGCTGCACTTTCAGATTCCCATGCTCGATCTCCGAGCCGATCTCCGAGTACCAGTTGTGAAGTGATCCAACAGCCATCCATTTGACTGCGTATTGAGCATAAGCATCGAATGGTGTTGCTGAAAATATTATCAAGCCAGACAATAAAATCAACAGCACCATTTTCTTTTCAAGAATATTATTTTTCATAGCTTCCTCAAATTTTTAATGAACGCGGATTTGCTTTAACTTCATTAATTTGACAAATAGAACGAAGCGCTTTTCTTGCTGTTATTTAATATCGAATGATACCCTGATGCCCCAATAAATATCTCTCGGATCGAGAAAAGTGAAAAATTGTTGATTGGGCATATCGATGTAAGCCTTTGTATCCAAAATTCGTTTCTTTCTTGCTTCATCAGGATCATTGGGATCATACGGTTCATATTTGACACCCGGCTTGCGATAATCGCCCGGTCGATCATTTCCTGGAATATTGCCGTAGCCCAACTCATCGCCAATCTTAGCTGGCAAATGGAGCGATTTCATATAAGCAATATAATCCGGGGAATCGACAAAACCATAATTGGTCATATACTTGAAATTGAACACGTTCGAGATGTCAACAAAAAATTGAATGTCAGCCGTGCCAATTCTAAAATTGCGGCTAAATTTTAAGTTGATATTGTAAAAATCCTTCCATTGCACATTATTCTCAATGCCGGGAATCGAGCCACCGCCGGTCCAGGTCAGATGATAGCCGGACCGCCACGTTGCCAGAACGTTCAATCGCCAGTCAGCGAACGGATAGATGCCGACGAATTCTGGTCCGAATTTTTGTGGCATAAAGAAATCAAAATCCGCTCGTGCGTAGGGGCGAGGAACTGGCTTCTCCTGATACGTGCGCCAGGTTTGTGATTCAATTTCCCGCATCTCGGCCGGATTATTTGAGTAACTGTAATATCCAAAGTTGCCAGCCGTTGTCACCTCATAGGTGTAATTAACAAATCCTTGCACCCAATTGCCTCGATTCTTTCTGAAAGTCAACTCAAAACCACGAGTGTCCGCGTAGTTATAGGGCTTGCTCACAGAATAATTGACCGTTCCATCATCACTTCGATAAGTGACACTTCGCGGCTGCAATGAAGAATCTCGATAATAACCTGCCAATCGAATTAAAAATTGATTTAAGAAGTTGTGCTCATAACCCAATTCGTAGGCAACAGTCCTGGGCAATGGATTATTGGGACTGGCAATTCGCATGACATATTTGGTTGCTGTTTCTCTTCGCAGCAGGTAAAGATTTTCAGGAGTTGGAAGTTGACGAAAATGTCCATAATTAAAATAGAGCTTGCTGTTGATGGTTATCGGGAACGCGATCCCCAATCGGGGACTGAGATTTAAAATGCGCTTTGTTGGCTCTTTTTCCAATAATGTATCGATTCCGCTTGAATACTTGGCTGAAAACACTCGGTCCCAGGGATTATCATAGGAATACCATTCGCCGCCAGCATGAGAGTAATCCAATCGCAAACCGACATTGGCAATCATGCCCTCAAACTCCAACTTATCCTGAACATAAACAGCCGCGCGGACCGGGTAGGTATGCCATTTCGATTGGGACCTGCCGCTGGGCAAAAATTCATCAATGGAGGCGTAATTGACAAAATTGTCGGTGTAGATAAATTCAACGCCTCCTTTCACATTATTGAAGCGATCGATCTGGCTGTTCATATCAAATCTGCTGGAATATACCGTAACCTGACTGCTATCTCTGGAATTACTCATGCCAACGCCCATGCGCAAGCCAACAATACCAGTGCTGGGAGCCGGTTGATAGCCAATCGGAGCTTCGTCAACAAAATAATCATTGCCGAATTGGTAAATTTTCGTTGTATCACGAGGTGTCCCGGGATTGGTATCATAGCTCGATTGAAATCTTTGCAGGGTGACTTCATAGAAGGTTTTCGGATTGATAACGTGAGTAAATTTGGCTCCCAGGCTCATTCGTTGGATTGTCGAAGGACACCAATAATCTGTGCCATACATT
>JALOPY010000182.1 GCA_025453735.1 bacterium
GCTGACCAAGAACAGAACTGAAGATTCGATTGTCCCGCCGAGCGGGATGTGTGTCACCTGTGTCGATGGCTGTATCGGCATGTGCGAAATTGGCAAATCCGCCTATCGGGGACATGAAGTCATTTACCCACAGCCATTTGGAATTATCACCACGGCTTCGGAGAAGGATTACCCGGTTGATTATTCGCATTTCACCATATTAGGAACGGCAGTTGGTGCTCATGGCATCGAGGCTGATAGCGATAAAGCGATATTTCCCAATGTAAAATTAGAACAGCACATCAATGGCATTAAGTTTAAATTGCCGATTATGATTCCAGGCCTGGGATCGACCAATGTGGCGCTGAATAATTGGGAAGGACTTGCCATTGGCTCGGCCCTGGCGGGTACAGGATTGACGATTGGTGAAAACGTAGTCGGCATGGATGTCGAATCCGAGATCGTCAACGGCAAAGTGAAAAAATCACCTGAGCTGGAGCGACGGGTGAAGATGTACCAGAAATGGCAGCGAGACGGCTATGGTGTGATCGTGCTGCAGGCAAATGTCGAAGATACCCGATTGGGTGTGCAGGAATACGGCATTCGGCAATTGGGCGTGAAAGCTGTTGAATTGAAATGGGGACAGGGCGCCAAGGACATCGGCGGCGAAGTGAAAATTAAAAATTTGACAAAAGCCCAACTATTAAGAAAACGAGGTTACATCGTTCTGCCCGATCCGCTGGATGAAAAAGTGATCAAGGCTTTTGAAGCTGGCGCATTTAAAGAATTTGAGCGACATTCCCGAGTCGGCATGGTTACCGAAGAAGGTTTCATGGAACGAGTGCAGGAGCTACGTGATGCGGGAGCCAAATATGTTTTCTTGAAAACAGGAGCCTATCGTCCCGCGGATCTGGCACGAGCTGTAAAATTTGCGTCGAAAGCAAAATGCGATCTATTGACTGTCGATGGCGCGGGTGGCGGCACGGGCATGAGTCCCTGGCGCATGATGAACGAATGGGGTATTCCGGCAGTGGAATTGCATTCTTTATTGTATGAATATGTGGATCGACTGGCAAAGAAGGGCGAATTTGTTCCCGCCATTGCTGCGGCGAGCGGCATTACGTTTGAAGATCAAATGTACAAAGCCCTGGCATTGGGCGCTCCGTATGTGAAGCTATTGGGCATGGCTCGTGGTCCATTGGCGGCTGCTATGGTTGGCAAGACCATCGGTAGAACGATCAATGAAGGCATGATCCCCGTTTACGTCGAGCGCTTTGGTTCGACGATTGAAGAAATCTTCGTCACTGCCGTCGATCTGAAACATGAATTGGGCGCTGATACATTTAAAGAAATCCCCACTGGTGCATTGGGATTATACACTTATTTCGAAAGATTAGCCCAGGGCTTGCGCCAATTAATGACGGGCAATCGAAAGTTCACCTTAGATCACATCGAGCGAGATGACATCGCTTCTCTGACCAAAGAAGTGGCGGAGATCAGTGGCATTACGTATGTGATGGATGTGGATCAGGAAGAGGTGGATAAGATTTTGGAGAGCTGAGCGATTGTCAATATAAAAAAAATTCTTTCAAAAAGCGCCCCACCGATGCTGGGGCGTTTTTTTTTGGAGAAATTCATCGAAAAATCATTTGAATATTTCCATTTTTTTGCTATATTAAAAGCGACGACAGTTTTGAAGCGAACCAATATTGGTCATCGATTGATGGATAAAAATGAAAATAAAGATGTTTTTTTATAGTAGTCGGATGAGTAATGGTATGAATTATTGATTTAAGTGAAAGGGTAATTTGATGAATCAAAAATCGTTCAATCTGTTTGAGATGGCTCAGTCGCAATTCGACCGGGTCGCTGACATTCTTGATCTGGATGCTGCTGCACGAGAGCTCTTGCGGAATCCGCTGCGGGAATACCATGTCAGTATTCCGGTGCGAATGGACGATGGCAGTTCAAAAGTTTTTCGTGGCTATCGTGTCCAACACAATGACGCCAGAGGTCCTGGCAAAGGCGGCATCCGCTTCCACCCCCATGAAACGGTAGATACAGTCCGCGCGCTTTCGATGTGGATGACCTGGAAGTGCAGCGTGGCGGATATTCCCCTGGGCGGCGCCAAAGGCGGCGTGATCTGCGATCCGCATCATTTGAGCTTGAGAGAACAGGAACAAATTTGTCGCGGTTGGGTTCGTCAATTGGCAAAAGATGTCGGACCATTGATTGACGTTCCCGCGCCGGATATTATGACCAATGCGCAGCACATGTTATGGATGTTAGATGAATTTGAGGTGATTCATGGTGCTAAATATCCTGGCTTCATTACCGGCAAACCAGTTGGCATGGGCGGATCGCTGGGTCGAAAAGAAGCGACTGGTTACGGCGTTATTTACACTGTCCGTGAAGCATTGAAAGAATTGGGCATCAAGCTGGAAAATACCACTGCCAGTGTGCAAGGTTTTGGAAATGTGGCTCAATTTGCCATTCAGCTTTTTCAACAGTACGGCGGCAACGTGATCTGTGTGTCCTGCTGGGATCAAAAAGATCAAACGTCGTATAGCTTCAAGAAAAAAGATGGCGTTGATTTGGATGCATTATTGAAAATTACCGATCAATTTGGCGGCATTGATAAAAATAAAGCCAAAGATCTGGGCTATGAAGTGCTTGACGCCGAAGCGTGGATTCATCAGGAAGTGGATGTCCTGATTCCGGCGGCATTGGAGAATCAGGTGTCCGCTACAAATGTGAGCAAGATTGCCAAATCCGTAAAATTGATCGCTGAAGGCGCCAATGGACCTACCACGCCCGAAGCTGATGAAGCGATCAAACAGCGCAAGATTTTTGTGATTCCCGATTTCCTGGCCAATGCCGGCGGCGTGGTATGCAGCTATTTTGAGCAGGTGCAATGTAACATGAATTACTTCTGGGAGAAAGATGAAGTGCTGGAAAAACTGGATACCAAAATGACCTCGGCATTTAAAGCCGTAAGCGAGCTTGCTGGAAAACGAAAACTATATATGCGGGACGCGGCTTATGTGATTGCCGTAAATCGTGTCGTTCAGGCCTGCAAAGACCGAGGCTGGATCTAATCGAATGCTCGTACGAGACCGTCACCTCAAAGGTGTCGGTCTCGTATCGCCGTCACTTCGTTCTTCCCAAATGTGAGTAGCAAAATGAATAATCTCAATAAACCACTCAAGTCTATCATCAGTGATTTGCAAGAACGTGCTAAGGAGCTCAATTGTTTATACAAAATCGAAGAGCAGCTTAGCAATCCTGAAATTCCGCTCGAAAGCATTTTCAACGCAATTATTGAAGCGATTCCTTCCGGCTGGCAATATTCTGACAAATGCCAGGTGAGGATAATTTATGACGATCGTCACTTCGAATCACTCAATTTCACAGAAACGCCCTGGCTGCAAAGCGCAGAGATTGCAATTCAGGATCGAGTCATTGGAAGGATTGATGTTTGTTATACTGAAAAAGTGCCGTTTGAAAAGGGCAGCCCGTTCTTGAAAGAAGAACATAAATTGCTCGATACTATTGCCGTTCGACTGGGGCATTTCATCATGTTCACATCGCTGAAGCAAAAGCACCAGAACTGGCAAACATTGGCGCAAACGGTTGACGCAAAAGAAAAAGAACGCTGGAAAATTATTCTTGATGTGCTGAACAGCACGGATAGAAGTCTTTACAAAAGCATTGCCCGGAAAATGCTGAATTATTTATGCTGGAATGGCATAAAGGAAGCCGAGTTGCTATTGCAGCGTGTCGGGTTGAGTTATAAAAAAGAGAAGGATGTGTTTTTTGAAGACTCTAACCGCCCGCTTCAGAAAGAAGATGCGCCTGATTTTTTGAAATTGAATGATGAAATTTTTCAAATTGCCGCTGATCATTTAAGCGAAAGCGAAATTCTCACAAGCATTCAGAACTGGATCAAAGATGATAGATCCAGCTTCCTGGTGAATGTGCTCGAAAGCTTTGAGACGTCCCTGTCAGAAATTTCCGATGCGCTGGAACGATTTTTCCATGCCAATCCCGAAGGCATCGAGCTGACTCCTGCCACGGAAAAAGGGGTAAAGGTTTCTTTGATCCGCCGCTTTTTTACCGAGCAGCTTCAATACATCGTTATTGCCAAAAATTTCATCGATATCCGGGACTTTTATGAATTGCTGCATCGCACTATTTTCACATCAAAAAGTCATGGAAAACTGGGGGGGAAAAGCGCCGGCTTGTTTTTAGCATCAAAAATGATCACGAAATTCGCGGATCAACATAAGTTTTTAAAGGATATCAAATTCCCCAAAACCTGGTATATCACATCTGATATTCCATTGAAATTCATTCGTTTCAATAATCTTGAGGATATTTTTAATCAAAAGTACAAACCTATCGATCAGATTCGGCAGGAATATCCAAACATCGTGCAGATCTTCAAGCACTCCACTTTCCTCCCGGAGATCACTCAGGCGTTATCCACCGCGCTGGATGATCTTGGAGAACTTCCACTGATCGTCAGAAGCTCCAGCCTGCTGGAGGACCGGGTAGGAGCGTCTTTTTCTGGCAAATATAAAAGCTTGTTCCTGGCAAACCAGGGAACAAAAAAGAAGCGTTTGGAAGCATTGCTGGACGCAGTTGCCGAAGTGTACGCCTCGACCTTCAGCCCCGATCCTATCGAATATCGTTCGGAAAAAGGACTGCTCGATTTCCATGAGGAAATGGGAATTATGATTCAGGAGGTTGTGGGCAACAAAGTGGGCGATTATTTTCTGCCGTCGTATGCCGGCGTGGCATTCAGCAAAAATGAATTTCGCTGGTCCGACCGCATCAAACGCGAGGATGGATTGATTCGCGTGGTGCCTGGTCTTGGAACCCGTGCAGTCGACCGCGTGAGCGATGATTATCCGATTCTCATTGCTCCCGGGCAGCCCAATTTGCGAGTCAATGTCAGCATCGAAGAAATCGTTCGCTATTCCCCTCGCTATATCGACGTTATCAATCTGAAAACCAATACATTTGAAACGATTCGCATCAGCGATCTGTTGAGGGAGTGCAGCGATAAATATCCCGGCATCAACCAGATTGTTTCCATTATCGATCACGATCATCTGCGCAAGCCATCCGGACTGGGAATCGATTTTGAAAAAGATGAGCTGATTGCCACGCTGGATGGACTGATTACCGAGACTCCATTTGTGAGTCGATTGCGAAATCTGTTGCTTTTTCTCCAGGAAAAATTTCAAATACCGATTGACATTGAATTTGCTTCGGATGGTAAACATTTTTATCTATTGCAATGTCGGGCGCAAAGTTACGCCGAAGATTCCGCCCCCATGCCGATCCCGAAAGATATCCCCGCCAATAAAATTATCTTCACTGCTGATCGCCATATCTCCAATGGCAAAATTCCCAACATCACTCACATTGTTTATGTCGATCCCGAAGGCTATAATCAATTGAGCAGTATCACTGAGCTGACCCAGGTAGCGCGTGCCGTTGGCAAACTGAATAAAATTTTGCCGAAGCGAAAATTTATCCTGATGGGACCGGGTCGCTGGGGCAGCCGCGGCGATATTAAATTAGGGGTGAATGTCAGCTATTCCGACATCAGCAATGCCGCCGCGCTTATCGAGATCGCCCGGAAAAAAGGCAATTATCTCCCGGATCTTTCGTTCGGCACGCATTTCTTTCAGGATTTAGTCGAAGCGTCGATTCGATACCTTCCGCTTTATCCTGATGATGATGGGATCATCTTCAATGAAGATTTTCTGAAGCATTCCCCGAACGCGTTACCAACACTATTGCCCGAATATGCCAACCTGTCCCACACGATCCACGTGATCGATGTCCCGATAGTGACTGACGGGCAAATTTTGAGCGTTTTGATGAATGCGGA
>JALOPY010000183.1 GCA_025453735.1 bacterium
TGCCATATTCAGACGCGACTTTTTCAATGTCATTGCGTTGCGCGGCAAATTTTATGCGCACATATCCGTTCAATTCTATCTGTCGCCCATTATACGATTTGGCATTCGCATTGGGAAACATTTCCTCAAGAACATTCGCGCCATATTTCTGGTTAACGGCATCGATTGCTTTATTCCCTGTTTTTCCCAAAGAAAACAGCGTTTTATTAAAACCTTTCACAACAGATGGATCAAACTTCACTACAATGGCATCCGGGACATATCCGACAAAACTTTGGATGTCATCTTGTAACCTGGCTCGATCGCCCATAAAAAGTCTTGCATCCTGGCTAAAGCCAAATGTTCCAACTAACAACGAAATCATAACGGTTAAAAATACAAATCTTTTCATAGCTCCTCCAAAAAAATTCACAAAAGTTGATAATAGTGAAACAAAATGATTTGATGCTTGTCACTTTCTCGCTCACCTAAAATCCTGATTCAGCGGAAAGTCATCTTAATTACACCAAAATTAGATAACCACCTCCTCCCTATCATTATCTTAATTTTCACAATGTATTTTTATCATCCATTTCAGACGTATTAAGATTAAAAAATTGATTAATCATCTATTGAACGTGTTTGACAGCATGCTCCAGTACCAATTATCAAATTCAAATAAATCACAAAAATTGGGTGGAATGGGGAACTTCATCAACCTATATTCTGGACGCGGGGGTTACACCTCAAAAGCATTGCATTGAATTCTTTTTATAGCCACAATAAGTCTTTTAAATTTTAAACAATTTAAACATAATCAGATTTAAAGTCAAGTGGAAAAATTTGCAATAAAATAAATCTTATTCGGTGCTTTTTATTTCCATACTCAAATCAAGAGGCAAGATACAAATTTGTAATCTTAACTTGCATCTTGCCTTGATAATCATTGGAAATACAATGCAGTAAATAGTCAGATCAAATCGTAACTATTCTGCCTGAGTGCTTACCTCAAATCTTAATAAAAATGTTTTTTCGATACAGAATGGTCATCAGTCCCAGCCAGATGACAAGATAAGCAATCGGATAAAGCAGCGAGCCAAATTCATTATTGCCTGCCCAGGAAGCAAACCAATTCTGAAACATATAGGTTTTCAGCAGCACCTTTGAGCCATCAAAATTCGTTACGTTTATGATGACCGTTAGCTTTGCAATCAGCGATGAAAGACCATAGGCGAGAATGGCATTGCTGCCAAAAATGATGAACGGTTGCGACCATTTTTTATACCCTTTGATGTCGATAAACCAATAGCACATCGCTAAAAAAATGAGCGCCATTCCAGCCATAAAAATAGAATACGTGCTCGTCCACAAATTCTTATTGATCGGCAGCCAGCCCTTCAATACTTCTCCGAGAACCAATCCCAAAATTCCAAAGACAAACAAGCCTGTTACTTTTTCATAATGGTCACGCGGGGAGCGAATCCAATCGCCAGTAAAAATTCCAAACATAACAGTTGCAATTGCAGGCAAAGTGCTCAAGATTCCTTCCGGATCAAAACCTGGAGCTGGGGCGAATTTCCAGGTATGACCAGCTAACAGGTGGCTGTCGAGATACCAGACCAGGTTGCCCAACGGCTCTAAAACTCCTGCCCCATGTCCTGGAACCGGAACAAGCTTGATTAAAATCCAATAAATCACCAACAAAAATATTGTCCAACCTATCTGGAGCTTTTGTTTGCAGGTCAGCATAATTATCGAAGCGAAAAAATAACATACTGCAATTCTCTGCAGCACGCCAGGAATACGGACATCTTTAAATTTAAAAAATGGAACGAGAGCGAGAAACATACCAATTGCGAAAATAATTAACGTTCGTTTTACGACCTTGGCAAATAATTGAGATCGAGAGTCGCCACGATCGATCCGCTTGTTGAATGACAATGACATGGCGACGCCTACAATAAAAAGAAAAAATGGAAAGATAAAATCAGTAGGCGTCCATCCATGCCACGGCGCATGGAGCAATGGCTTGTACACTTTCGACCAATTACCCGGATTATTGACCAGAATCATTCCGGCAATAGTAATACCTCGGAAGACATCGAGCGAAATCAATCGATCCGATTGCTTATTCATTTTTCCTCCATCCACTCTAATTATTTTGAGATTTAAGAACGAGAATATACTCATAAAATTTTATCGGTTCAAGCATTATTATTTGTCAGAACAAAAAAATTAAAGTTGTTGCTTTTTAAACTGTGTTATGCTATATTCAAAAAATTATATAAATGGAAAAGTGATGCTAAAAAAATTAAATACACTCGATGCTGTTTTCATAACCCTGATGGCAGCTTGCGGTTTGGCCGTCAAGCCAATCGTGGGACCATTTTTTAAATTAATTGGCTCGGCGCTGTTAATCCCTTCTGGGTCCATGGCTGGCGCAATCTACATGATCTGGCCAATGTTAGCGTTGCTTGTCGTGAAACGATTTGGCGCAGCCACTATGGTGGGGCTCATTCAGGGGATTGTCGTCATGGTGACAGGAATTTATGGCTCACATGGAGTTTTGACATTGATCACCTACACCTTGCCCGGCATTGTGATCGATCTGGTATTTTTCCTCGTTCGTCGTTCGAAAAATCAATGGCTGATGATGCTGCCGGCTGCAGCCGGAAATTTAAGCGGAGCATTGCTCGTTAGCATTGTCATCATGCATCTTCCAAAAATTCCATTGTTGATCGCGCTGGTGCCTTCTTTTATATTTGGCGCATTGGGAGGATATTTTAGCTGGATCATCTATAAATGGCTAATCAAAATTTTTCCAATTTTCAATAAAACCGTTTCTCAATAGATCAAGAAGATGAAATACTCATGCTACTCTCAATCCGAAATTTAACTTTTGGCTGGAATAAAACGCCTTTATTTGAAAATATAACCTGTGATTTGCATGACAGTGAAATCAGCCAGCTAAAAGGCGAAAATGGCACCGGGAAATCGACGCTGCTGCAATTGATCGCTGGCATGTTCCCGCATTTCAGTCGTGGAGAAATTTTGCAGGGTGATATTTTAATCGATGAAAAGTCAATTTTTCAAGCGCCACCCAAAAAATTTTTTCCGCTCATTGCCATCATACCCGGCACGTATCTTGATTTCTTTCTCTTCACAGAAACATTAGCTCAGGAAATCATCATAACCAGCGCCATCGCAAAACTACCAGCGAAAGTTGCCGAACAAAGAATCGAGGAGTTTGCAGTATTCTTTCCAATTATCAAAGACGTGGATGACGTTCCATTTAACATCCTGAATTTCGATCAAAAAGCGTTAGCGCTGACTCTAATCTTTTATCTTCAAAAACCACGCATCTTCCTGTTTGACGAAATTATAAATCCATCTTCGGCACATTCCATTCAACAATGGATGTCATTCTTCAACTACCTGGGTTCGCAGCAGTGCGCGGTGATTTTTGTGAATCACCAGCATTCAGTCCAAAGCTATCCCTGCTGGATTCTGAAAGACAAAACGCTAATCGTCACATGATCGAATGGCTAACTAAAAACTTTCCTCACGGCAGCAACTATTTGGTTTGCCAGACCCATTCGGAACAAATCAATCAGTGGATTGCTAATCGCATGATCACGCCTTTTCAACATGGCAGGAAACATATCTTGTGGGGTAAGATTGCCGAACAATTGCCTTTGGTGGGACAGCGGCTGGGGTGGGTCCCCAATAAAATCGGACTATCTTTTTTAAACGAAACTGTTGCTTTAGAATTGGCTGATGCTCTTGCTGTTCAAGAAAATATTTTTCAGCCTGCAGCACGCCATTGCAGCCAGGCAAGCGATTTATTGAATCAATTCAAACTTGCTGAATTAAGCGATCAAAATCCATTTTCGCTATCCGAAGGTGAAACCAAATTGCTTTGGTTTCTCACCCAATGGATTAAACAACCAGAATATTTTGTCGTCGGCTATTTGCCAACAAGCCTCTCAAATCAGCGCATCGAATTTATTGTTGATTTTCTGCTCGATAAAGCTAATGAGAGAACCCGGCATTCGGTGATTATTCTGGGGTTTCACAGCAACCAAACCGAATGGCTCAAACCGCTGCAATCCAGCCCAGAATGGAGCATTGTTTCCAGGTTACCTGATGATGAAGAAGAACAAATTTAAATTGCACTTTTTGACTATTTTTATGATCGGCTGCTCTGCCACAATTTCGGCAGTTCTGGCACGGCATTTTCTTTTCCCGCTGCTATGGCTTATATTTCTATCAACCTGGATAATTGTCAGCGCGCCATCTGAATTCAAGCTATTTTTCTATCGCATTGCCCAAATCGGGTCGTTGTTATTAATTGTATCGGCAGTTCAAATTCTTTTTCGGAGAAAAGGCGCGGTTATATTATCTCTCAATGGATTTCCACTCATTTTTTCAGAGGGACTGAACGAAGCGATCCTGCTCTGGATTCGTTTTATGATCATTTTTATGCTGGCTTATGTATTTTCACAAGTTTCTTTATTTGAGTTTTTTATTTTTATAAACAAAATTGGTGTTTCGTTGCAGTTTAGCTTGTTGCTCTTAACAACGATTAAATTCATTCCCTTTATCTTTGATGTTGCAAAAAAGGGACTCTGGTCTGTTCGCTTCCGTGGGATTCGACTGAAGCAGCTTTCGATCAAAAATAAATATCTGGTGCTGCGAAAAATTTTAATTCCCATGCTTTTTCAAGGCTTACATTATGCTTCATTCTCCTCCCTGGGATTGGAATTGCGGGGCTACGGTGTGTCGCATCGTGTGAAGATTGATTACCAATACAGACTAAAAAAATATGATTATCTTATATTAGCCTGTGTTTTGATTTTTAATTTATCAGGATTGTTACTCTTCTAAAATCGGAATTCAAAATAATTTTATTATTTTGGAATTTCAAAGGTTATGTAAAAAATATATGAGAAAAAGCTTACAAGGAGCAATCGAGTTAACAGAGATTCACAGAGAAATATTTGAGGTATTCTTTAGCAGTTATAAAATTCGGTTTAACGTCCGCTTGCACCATTTCTCAATGTACGGGAATTATTCATTACTCGATGCTCCTAAAACCTGGTGAAAGGAAACAATAAAAAATGATGAAGGCATTTCAAATCTGTGGTTTTCACAAATCAGGGAAAACCACAACAACCAGTGAAATGATTAAACGATTGAAGCTTGCTGGCAATTCTATTGCTTCGATAAAAGACATCCATTTTGAAGGATTTCAGATGGACCAGCCCAATACGAATACCTACATTCACAAGCAAGCTGGAGCTGATCCTGTGATTGCACGGGGTGAATTTGAAACTGATTTTCTTTATCAGCACAAAATGGAATTTTTGGATATCACGCGAAAAATATCAGCCGATTGGCTGGTCGTGGAAGGTTTTCAGGATTTTCCTCTGCCCAAAATTGTCTGTGGCAAAACCGAAGCAGAAGTCGATCAGTATCTGGATCGTCGCACGTTTGCAATTTCGGGAGTGATCGCCAATACGCTCAATGAGTATCGCGGGCTGCCTGTTTTCAATTGCCTGAATGAAAAACATGCCGACCAGCTTTTTGCGCTGGTAAATAAAACAGTATTTCCCATGCTGCCCTACGTTGACGATGCGTGCTGTGGCGCTTGCGGTCTCACATGCGCAACAATGGCAGAGGCGATCATCCAGGGAGAGAAATCGTACGCGGATTGCCAGATCAATCGGGCGACCATTCACCTGATAATAGGTGAGAAGAAAATTCCAATGGTATCTTTTGTTCAACGAATCCTGAAAAATAATATACTCGCTGTTGTTGCAGAACTGGATGGCTGGGACCAGGGCAGATCGATTGAAATAAAGATTGAAGAAAATTAATTTGCCGGCTCGCTCAAC
>JALOPY010000184.1 GCA_025453735.1 bacterium
CTGGCCCCTCGTTACAACGACAGATGATAAAATCACGGTTCTCACAGTCGGCGTTCTTCGTTTCAGTGTTTCTTACTCGTTTGGCAATATGAATTACGGCGAGCTGTTTGCCGGTTACACCATTGCCTCTATTCCGCTGTTTCTTATTTTCCTCATTGCAACAAAGCAGTTTATGCGCGGGATTACAGCAGGTGCATTGAAAGGCTAAGATGGGGAGGTCTTTAAAATCATATAATCATTTGCGATTCCTGGAAGACAGAGATAAAATGTAATTTGAGAAGGGTGGATGTATATCGGCAGAATATGATGGAGCACAGGGTAAGCAATGATGGATAATAATAAAAAAGGTCATCTGGATTCGCAGATGACCTTTGTTTACATTGGATCTGTCAGTGGAGCTAAGGAGGATCGAACTCCTGACCTCTTGACTGCCAGTCAAGCGCTCTCCCAGCTGAGCTATAGCCCCAAATTTTTAGTGGTGTAAAAGTAAGCATATTTTTCTAAAAAGTCAAGTGATTTTTTTGTTGACATCATAAGCTCTTTTGGTTATATTAATGCGTCAGATTTCCAAAAGTAAATAGAGGATTAAAAACCTGCAAGGTTGGATTTTAATTTATCCTAAATTTGTAAAACCTCAGTCTCGGGTGTATAAACCTGGTTTCTGGCAGAAACCAGGTTTATTTTCCGTCTGATAGTGAGCTATTACCTAAATTTCTAAAGTGATCCAATTAACAGCTATCTATTCGTTAAATCAATAACCAAGGAGGCTAAGTTATGGCACAATATGCTGGAAAAAAAGTTGGCGTAGTTTTATCTGGTTGTGGTGTGTATGATGGCGCAGAGATTCATGAATCCGTAATCACACTGCTGGCGCTTGATAAAGCTGGGGTGAAAATTATCTGCATGGCGCCAGATGTCCCGCAAATGCACGTTATCAATCATGTGAAGGGGGAGCCGGTTCCAGGCGAATCGAGAAATGTAATGATCGAATCGGCGCGAATCGCACGAGGGGAAATCAAAAACATCAAAGATATCAAGGCATCAGATTTGGATGCATTGATTTTTCCTGGCGGTTTTGGCGCTGCCAAGAATTTGTGCACTTTTGCCATCGATGGCGTGAATTGCAAAATTCACGCAGAAGTGGAGCGGTTGGTCAAGGAAATTCATGCGGCGAAAAAGCCATTAGGTTTTATCTGCATCGCTCCTGTCCTGGCAGCAAAAATTTTGGGACAGCATCACCCAAAACTAACGATTGGCAACGATCCTGGAACCTCTGAAGCGATTGAAAAGATGGGGGGGAAGCATGTCCAGTGCAAAGTCGATGAAGTCGCAATCGACGAGGTCAATAAAATTGTCTCGGCTCCTGCCTATATGCTGGGACCTACAATTGCTCCAGTTGCAAAAGGGATTGAAAAGTGTGTGGAAGAAGTTTTGAAAATGATGAAATAGAGCGCAGAGCGCAAAGAGCATGGCGCATAGGGCAGCGAGCATAGCAAAAAGCGCATAGCGCTAAATATAATAACGCTATGCGCTATGCTCTACGAGCTCTGCAAAAATGCTTTTATTCCCCCAGGCAGGTTCCGACCGAGCGCGCCATCGTCAGGTATGGAGAGTCCGGCGGAATTACTCTGGTTTTGCCTGCCACATCTTCAATTGGCACTGTTACAATTTCATTGCCACGCAGAGCGACCATTTGTCCAAAATTTCTTTTGGCGACCTGTTCAGCAGCAGCGACGCCAAATCGGGTGGCTAACAACCGATCGGCAGGTGACGGCACACCGCCGCGAAGTAGATGTCCCAGAATTGTTACCCGGGTTTCAACCTGGATTTTATCTTCAATGTCATCCGCCACTTTATGACTGATGCCGCCGAGACGGATCGGCTCTGGGCTACCTTCGACGCGTTTTTTCACGACCATTTCGCCCCCAATAGGCTTCGCGCCTTCGCCAACCACAAGGATGCTAAAGTATCTTCCCCGGTATTTCCGTTGTTTGATCGCTTCGCAAACACTATCGATGTTATATGGAATTTCTGGAATCAGGACAATATCTCCGCCGCCAGCCAGTCCAGAGCAAAGCGCCAGCCAGCCCGCATATCTTCCCATCACTTCGACCACCATGACCCGATGATGCGATTGGGCAGTGGTGTGAATTTTATCAATAGCTTCGGTTGCCGTTGTCAGTGCCGAATCAAAGCCAAATGTGACATCAGTTGCAAGAAGGTCGTTATCAATAGTTTTTGGGATGCCCACAATCGGGATGTTTTTATGAATAAGCTTTTGACTTACTGCCATGGTGCCATCACCACCGATGCAGATTAGCGCTTCCAATCCATGATCTTCATAGGTTTTTAGCGCTGAATCTGAGCGATCGCGGTATTCTAATTTGCCGGATTCGAGAGTTGAATATCGAAACGGATCAGCTCGATTGCTGGAACCAAGGATGGTACCACCGCGGGTTAGAATTCCGGACGCATTGTCCGAATTTAACTTGATAAATTTATTCTCAACCAGTCCTTCAAATCCGTCTAAAAATCCAACGACTGCCATATTATAATCATTGATAACTGTTTTAACAACGGCGCGGATAACCGCATTCAATCCAGGGCAATCGCCACCACCTGTTAAAATTCCAATTCGTTTTGGTGCCTTCATTCTAAAATCCTCATGTTATCGAATGGTTTAAATATTTCAAATTAAATAATACCAGGAGCAATTCCCATTAGTTGGCATTAATCGCTATGAAGCCTCATTACTAAAAACTGCTGAAGCAGTTACTTTTATTTTATTAAATGGTTAACACCACAATGAATTGTGGTGTTGACTCGATCCCGTTTGACTCAACACCATAATTTATTATGGTGTTGATTGCTAACAAACAGAACGATTAAAAACCGTTGCAACGGTTTTTTTCAACTTTTGAGAATTGCACCTAATAAAACCTGAGCAATTGATGTCGTATTTTTTTCAAAAAAATGAATACCACAATAAAGAATTTTAAGTAAAAAATCAAGGATAATTTTTAAAAAATAAAAATTTTTATGCCATGATGAAGGAAACAAGAGTACACGAAAAACCAGGTTTCTGGCAGAAACCTGGTTTTTACGATCGACAGTCACACTGATTTTTTTGAGGTTATTGGTGTTGAATTCGGATGAGTAATCAGAACACATCAAAAAAAGCCGGACGAATCAGTCCGGCTTTTTTGTTTCGATCTGTAAAAAAGCCAGGGAGGAGGACAGCCCTGGCTTTTTTGCAGCTACATCAGGAGAATCATCTTTTTGGTTGCCGTATATTTATCTGTTTCGATCTGGTAAAAATATATTCCACTGGAAACCTGTCGGCCCAGGTCATCAGTCCCGTTCCACTTTATCTGAAACCGTCCTGCCGGTCTCGTTTCATCGATCAAGGTGCGGACCTTTTGACCTAACCGGTTATAGATGGAAATCCGAACCTGGCTGATCTCTGGCATATCGAATGAAATCCAGGTGTCCGGATTAAACGGATTGGGAAAATTGGGATGCAAAGCGAATTTTGTGGGCAAACCTTCGTTTTCCTCTGCCACATCCGTTGAGTTTTGCACGGCAAAAACAGTGATCGAATTTCCAGTTAATCCCCAGGGATCTTTTGCATAGAAAATAATTGTCTCACTTCCCATCCAATCCAGACTCGGCACCGTGATAGTAGCAATATGATTGACGATCTGAACCTGCAACTGCACAGCTCCGAAAGCAGTCCACGTCATTTCATTATCTTTATTATCTGCATCCGTGACATAATCATCCAGATTGATTGGCGGAAATGTATTGCCAGGAGTAATCGTTTGATTGGGAATTCGTGTGACAACCGGCGGATCGTTTAATGCAACGATCGTAAAAATTGTTGTCGTGCTGTCTTTTAATCCTTCCGGATCGGTCGCGATAAATGTCACACTTTCACTGCCGGCCCATTCAGAATCGGCAACCGCTATTTGCAGAATTCGGTTGGCAATCGTTACGCCCAATTGCTGGTTGCCTCGAAAACGCCAGCTTATTTGATCATCGGAATTATCCGGATCGTTGACATAATCATCAAGATTGACGCTTTTAAAGAGCTCATTTTCAAGAATGGTTTGCTCCGAAATTTTTGTCAGGACTGGCGGCTGATTGCCCGGCGTTACCGAAAAAACAGTGGCAGAGGTATCAGCACGATCGCCGGTGTCTTTTGCAATGAACAAAACTGTATCGCTTCCAACCCAATTCGCATTGATAACAGTGACTTTTGCTTCTCGGTTTGTAACGGCGATGTTTACATGATTATTGTTCGCAATCGTCCAGATGACCTGATCATCCGGATTATCCGGATCTGTTACATAATCATCCAGGGCAATTGATTTGAAGCTTTCTCCTTTTCGAATCGATTGATTCGGAATCTGGGACACGATCGGTGGTTCATTGCTAATCACAACCATCGCAGAATCGAGTCCGACACCATTTTCATCATCCGTAACTCTTAGCCAGACGGAATGGCGTTCTCCCCGGGTGTAGTTTGCCTGAACACTTTTTCCGATGCTTTCATAAATTCCGTCATTATCCAAATCCCATTCATACTTCAATGTCAAAGCGTCCTGGGCGCCTGGATCGACAGCGCTGCCGCTAAGGTTGACATTGGTCGCCCACTTTCCAGAATAAGGTCCACCTGCTTCCGCAGCAGGAGCAACATTGCTTATGGTGATTGTGGTCGAATCGGTCGCAAAATCATCTTCACCATCGATCACTTTCAATTTGATGAATCCGCTAAAATCATCAGGATAGGTATGCGAAGCAATCGGAGTTGCTGTCGTGTCATCCCAAACGCCATCTTTTTGAAAGTCCCAAACGTATTTGACAATTGTTCCATCAGGATCCGAAGAAGCAGAGGCATTAAATTGCACTGGCGTTCCTTCATTCCCCGAATAAGGTCCACCGATTTCAGCGACTGGCGGTTGATTGATTGTCATTTTCAAATGACGCAGCTTAATCCCGGAACCGGAAGGATAGACGACATAGAAGTTGCTGCGATAAGCTCGTACAATCTGTTTATTCCGACCCTCCGCATGACTCCAGCCATCGGCTAAGCGAACAGGAGCTTCCCAGGTCGCTCCTCCGGTTTGAGAAAGACGCGCATAAAGCTGACCGGTTTCAGAAGCTAAATACGCCACGACGATTTTAAAAGCATCTTCGCTCGCCGCCACCGAACCGATACCTACTGGAAATTTCTGTCCTTCCAATTCACCGCTATCAGTGACATGCGTATCTCTTTGCACACCGCCATCTTTGATGCGACTATAGCGCACCGTTGGCGCAATCGGCACTGAAATATCAAGCTCGGCTCCATAACACACATGAACATAACCCGCGGCATCGATGAATAAATCAGGCGATCCGTTCGATCCGCCTCTGGCATCGCTGCTATGAATATCGCCCTTGTAAATTAATTTTTCGCCTGGTGCGCTCGATCGCCAATAAAAAATTGGTCCGCCGGTCGAGGGATAGGAAAGATCGCCTGTAACTAATTCCACAACGCCTTGAGGCGTCACATCCATTGCCAATCGCTCATCACCGCGAATCTGCATGATATCATGCTGATCAAAAATGATCTTATTGTCCTGGATGATATAATAATGAATTGGTCCGTAATTGGTTTCCGGATCAGTTGAGCCGTGAGCGAAATGAACTCGATCGGTGCTATCGATGGCCACCTGGACAACATAACCGCGATGGACATTATCCCCAAGCTGCAGTCGTTTCGACCAACCTGCTTCGGATTTATAGGTATAAAAAATATCGTAATAGTTATCGAATGCATTTTCACGAAAGCCAATGTGGGGCATTTTTTTGCTATCAATGGC
>JALOPY010000185.1 GCA_025453735.1 bacterium
TCCCCATCTTCTTCTAAAATATTGGATAGCCTGGCTTGTTTGATCGTCTGTGGCAGCGCAATTTCAACATCGGTCGCTTTGCCATACGCCTCGAACACCCGCAAAATCCATGCGTTCTCCTGCGGAAGTGTGGCGGGCAAAAAGCTATATTGAGGCTCGATCTTTTTGATAGTATGCAAGATAATATTTTCAGGCTCGATCGTCACGAGCGAATTGGTTTTCGGCAGTTTTGCTTTATGCGAAGCCGCGATTCGAGCGATTATGGGGTAATTATATTCGTACGCCGTTTGCATGGTTCTGCCCTCTTTCCAGCTTTTCTGGTGCGGGTAAAGCGAGTATTCGATTTGATGCTTCCCCATATCTGCCATTGGATCGGGCCATTTCGGAGAGCGCAGCAGGCTGAGCCGCATCACGCCATCGTGAACATCCCCGCCGTATTTGGATCGATTCAGCAGGCTGACGCCAAATTCCCCGCTGGAATCAGTCAGGTCCTGCCACTGCTGATGGCTTACTTCAAAACGGGCTTTTTCCCATTTGGTGCGCATCGTTGTCGGGCGCTGGATCGTTCCGAATGGAATTTCATACGTGGCAAATGTGTCCCGCGACGCAACTGCAAATGCGACTTTCACCATCACGTGTTCCTCCCACCAATCGGCATTCGTGACAAAGTCGATGCGATCGATCCCGTTGTAACACATAATATCCTGGGTAAAATAGCTGTTCGGATTATTCGGCGTGGGATAGCTTTTCTGTTCGCCGGGTTTCAAGAAATCATGCTCAACGCGAATCACCGCACGAACCGGGCCATTTTCAATCAGCTTGGCGCCGCGATACGAAGAGGGATATCGCTCTCCAATGCCGAGGTTCCAGGCATCCCACGCGCTGGGCGTATCTTTGAACAGTTGTAGCTCATTTCCCGGGCCTGCCAGAATTTCCCGGTTTTGCTTTTTATCATAAACGCTGCTCACCCAGCCTGTTGTGGAATCAATCTTAAGAACGAAAATTTCATTTTCCAGCGAAGCATTTTCAGCTTTCATTGGCGAAAATTTTGACGGCTGCTTAGGCGTCCGGAGCTCATAAATTGCATATCCCATCGCGGGAACATCTCTGGCGACAAATAAAATTTTATTGGCAGAGCGTCTGGCAGGAATCGTTTGCGAGGGAATCTCCTGCCCCTTTTCATTAAAAACCGAATACACACGTCGTTCATCCCGGGGAAGCTCCAGTTCAACCAGGTCAGACCGCTTCCAGCCGAGCGGATTGTAAATGAGAACCGGTTGAGCGTTTTTCGCACCCCGGGTGTTGATCTGCTTTGCGAGAAAATCCAATGATCCATTCAATTCATGCTGCGCGATTTCCTGGCTTTGTTGATACAGCTCATCTGCGTCTTTATAGACCGGATAAATGCTCGATCCCGGCAAAATATCATGAAACTGGTTGAACAAAACACCCCGCCAGCCTTCCAAAAATGACTGGCTATCGTAGGGTCGTCCATAAAGATTGGCAACTGCGGCAAGTTGCTCCGCAATGCTGAACAGCTTTTCACTGTCACGATTATTCTTTTTGGTATTCGATTGCGTCGTGTAGGTGCCGCGATGATATTCCAGATACAACTCATCGTTCCACACGGGCAGATCGGAAAGATCCTGGCTGCTGATCCAATCCAGATACTCCGTTGCGGTTCCATACTCGACAGTGGGGAAAACATCCAGTTTTTTCAATTCCTCGATGCGGTTGATCATATTCAAATCCGGACCGCCGCCGTGATCGCCAACGCCATAGAGCACGAGCATCCGGCGGAATCCGGTATTGGCATCGAACTGGCGCAGCCAATCCACCAATGAAAACGGATTTTTGATTTCATTGACATAATCATTCGGAAAATAGGTCAGCAATTTCGAGCCATCCGCGCTCTGCCACCAGAACAAACGATACGGAAACATATTGGTGTCATTCCACCCGATCTTCTGGGTGATGAAGGCATCGATGCCCGCGTCGCGATAGAACTGGGGCATGTTCCAATTGTAGCCGAACGAATCCGGATTCCAGCCGATTTTCACCTCCGCGCCGAATTTTTCTTTGAAATAACGTTTGCCATAGAGCAACTGCCGCGCCCAGGATTCGCCGGAAATGAGATTGCAATCCGGCTCCACCCACATGCCGCCGATGATCTCCCAGCGTCCATCCTTCACCCGCTCCTGAATCCGCTGGAATACATCAGGAAACAGTTCATCCATCCACCAGTAGAGATGCGCCTGACTTTGCGTGTACGTGAAATCGGGACGGGCTTCCATCATGTCCAGAACAGAAGTAAAGGTGTTTTTCGCCACGTTGATCGTTTCAAGATACCGCCACAACCACGCGCAATCGATATGCGCGTTGGAATCGAACACCAGCGTAAATTCTTTCGCGAATTTATTGATTGGCTTCAACGCCTGCCGTGATTTTTCCAGCGTGGCTTCAAAAATTTTGGGATAGCCATTTCTCAACGCCGAAACGTCCACGATTCTGGCAGCGTCGTCCAGTTGTTTGCGAAGCTGAATGCGCTGCTTTTGCGAAACCGAGCTGCGATCGACTCGTCGGTCGAGCTCGACTCTGCCAATTTTTAGATAGGTATCATCACTTAATAATTTCTGACCGACGCGCAGGCTCAAAATATAGTCCTGAACTTTATCAGCCAGCGGCTTCATTTTATCCCAGTCCAGCTTCGCTTCCAGCAATCGCATAGGACCGCCGGTATTGATCGCTTTGATTGCCACCTGAAATTGCTGTCCCGGTTTTGGATCTCGCGTGAGAACATATTCGCCGTTCCATTTGAACAATCCTTTGCGCTCGCCATCGATCCAGCAGATTCCAGCATCATCCACCGATACCTGTAATTTAATCGTTCCTCCCTGTACTGGCATGCCCAATATTTTTTCTGGAATTGTAATCGTTTTGCGCAGCCAGGCAGAATCCGGGTAGATGCTCTCGTCAATTTGCAGCCATTTCCAGCCCGTCTCATCGAAATTGGCGCGCCAGGCATCCTGCTTCATGTTCGTGGAATATCTCCAGTTATTGAACCGGACATTGAGCTGGCTCTCCAGGTCGGTGCACACCAGATCGATTGGAGTGAGCTGGGGCTTTTGTGCGAATACAATTGTGCAAAGGATTAATATCCAAACGAATATGTAACAGATTTTTTTGATCATCATTGCTCCCTGGGTTAAAAGACATTCACATGCAGTTCTCTTTTAAATTATTGCGCCCATTTTTGCCAGGCATGATGTATCTCCTTTTCCATTTCTTCTGTGTACCATTCCCATTTACCAAAAAGGCTTTCAGTGGAATTTGTTTCAGTAATTTTCGGCATGATGAATATCACTACGGATGTGCCATCCATCGCCGGAACGGGTTGATTGATTTCAATCATTCCGTTTTTTACTATGCCTGTGAATACTTGCATATCTAACCTCTTATATGAATCTATCATTTTTCTGTAGGATTAAATTATTAATTTTTTCGCATTGTTGCAAGAAAAAAATTGCGTTGATTAAAACATGCCTCAAGCTTCCAGGATACGTCGCACATTCGATGACGATACCAAACAGAAACCAGACTTTAGATTTATCGCCTAAAGCTAAAGTGCTATTTAAAATTTGTGGCGCATTAATGTGTTACCAACGTGCTACGCACTTTTAAAGTGCGTAACACGTTTTGTTCAGCTCGTGACAGATCTTCTGCTAAATCCCAAAATCATACGCCACCTTCAAAAAGAAAATCTCATTATTTCCTCGCGCCAATCCAGGTCGGTCGAAATCGTCCCGGGTGTACACAAAATAGATTGCGCTGTTCGGCAGCTTGAATCGCCAGCCAAACAGTCCATAAACATAAACGCGATCATTTTCTGTACGATGCTGGGTGAACAGTCGCACAAATAAATCGGGCGTGAACTGGTAATTCAGCGTTGCGATATTCAGCCAGGTGCTTTCATCATCCGGATCAGGATTGAAATGCAGCTTGCGCAATTCGTAATCCACGGAAAGCTTGTTATGAATTTTGAACCGGGTCTCAGCCGTTGCCATCCAGTAATCAAGATCGAAATTCCTGCCAAATTGGTAGGCTATTTCAGTGGCTGACCATTCTTCGGTGTTATAGCCGATTGCCAGCTCCAGATCATAATTGTGAAAGCCCTTTTCAAACAATTGATAATCCCGGACAAAATCGATGGCACAGCTAAATTTATTGGTCAGGTACAGCTCCCATTCCTGGACAATCTCCCAACTGCGCAACGTGCCGCTGGTCTTTGCCCAATAGGCATTATAATTGGAGGAATATTGGAGAAATTCAATGCCCGACTTTTTGACCCACCATTTATATTCCACGGCCGAATCCAGCTCCCGCCGATCATCGTCGGTGATAAAGCCAACGCCATTCACGCTCTCCTTGAAATTTTCCGCATATTCAGTGTAGCGGAGATGATAATGATAAATATTATTCTCGCGAGCCAGGCGGAGAAAACCACCATAATTTTTATTGAACGAACCTGGCGCGCCGACGACCAATTGCGTCGTAAAATATAATTGATTGGGCAAATTAAATACGCCATCCAGTCCCAGCACCCGATTATAATCGTTCTGCCATCTTTTCTCCACCATGGTCAAGCCGATGGTCGAGCTTTTCAACACGTCCCGTTTGAGACGAAGCACACCGAGATTGTATTCAGCAAAGGATTCATCCCTTGAGGTGAGTGGATTATCGTCGGTCCTTTTGGCATTGACTCCGATGACAGCATAGGTATAGGGACCAGTTTTGCCAATCGCTTTCGCGCCAAAATTGATCTCGCCAATGCGCCGGGAATAAAATGGCGTGATGCGGCCTTTGAACAGATCGCCGCCTTCCAGAAAAAATTTTCGTTTCTCCGGAAATGACAGCTCCCAGCGGGTCATATTGATCTGCTCCCGATCGCCTTCTACTGTGGCAAAATCGGGATTGTAAGTCAGGTTGGCCGTGATATTATTTTTATAACGATATTCGAGATCCAGTCCGGTCATGTTATCCCATCGCTCATCGGAGAAAGTTTCATAGCGAATCGTTGAATATGGAATGAAATGCAGCTCCGACGCGGCGCGGGGAGATTCCAGCCCGGTGAGCACTCCGAAACGGGACACGCGAAAATCATCGTCGGTCTCCCCTGCCCAATACGATGTCTCCAGCCGTTTGGGAATGAAGCGACCAAAATTGGCGCCCCAGGTTTTTTGCTGCGGATCGAACCTGATGGAGGTGAACGGAATGGCAAATTCCGCGCGCCAGCCGCTGTCAGAAATTGAGGTCCTGACTTCCCATCGGGTATCCCAGTTGGTGTCCAGCGATTTGCCATCGTCACTGATGCGGGCATCCACCTGGCTGTTCAGGGCATTTGCCATGAACCAGAAGGCAGAGCGGGAATCGTGATACGTATCCAGCACCACGGACACCACATCATCCTGCTTTACCAGTTGATCGCGACGGGTTTCCCGGGCGATCACCGGATCGGGATAGGATTTGTGGCAGATGAATGCGATGTAGATATTTTTGTCATCGAATTGCACCGCGACTGCTGTTTTTTCAGCCGATGGCTTGCCGGGATCGGGTTCCATCTGGATGAAATCGGATTGGAAAATTGCTGCCGGCCATTCCGGCGCAGCGATTTTGCCATCGAGGGTGATTTTGGCTTGGGTTTTGTGCGCCAGAATTTCTCTGGCAAAAGTGCTTGTGAAGTGAATAAAGATGATAAAAATGATCATTCGTTTCATATTGATTTCTGCTTTTTCAAAAGTTCTATACTTGAAGATAAATCGCTTTTAATTCTCTAATTTTTATTAAAACCTTATCTTGTC
>JALOPY010000186.1 GCA_025453735.1 bacterium
CGGCTATACCGGAGCGCTGCCACAGATTATGCAAAAATGCGGTGTTCATTATTTTATGACGATTAAATTATCCTGGGATCGGTACAACATCTATCCCAATCATTCATTTTTCTGGCAGGGGATCGATGGCTCACGAGTGCTCGTTCACATGCCGCCCGAAGGAACGTATAACAGCTCGGCAATGCCGGAAGCCATCAAAAAATCCGAACGCGAATATCTGGATAAAGCAGTATCGGAGAATTGTTTGCTGGTCTATGGCATCGGTGATGGCGGCGGGGGCCCCGGTGAAGAACATCTGGAGCGATTACAGCGGGAGAAAAATCTGGAGGGGATTGCCCCGGTCACTCAAGAAAATGTATTGGAGTTCTTCAAACGACTGGAGTCTGAACAGGGGAATTTTCAAACCTGGACCGGGGAGCTTTACCTTGGAATGCATCAGGGCACGTACACAACCCAGGGGCGCAGCAAATGGTTCAACCGAAAATTGGAGATTGCGCTTCGGGAAGCGGAATTCTGGGCGTCATTTGCCAATCTAATGACAGATGAAAATTACCCGCAACAGCAATTGGAAACGATCTGGAAGGAACTGCTGCTCTATCAATTTCATGATATTTTGCCCGGCTCATCGATCACTCGTGTCTATGATGAATCGTTGCAGCGATACGCACTTTTATTACAACAAGTCCTTGCTTTGCTCGATAATTTTCTCCAGGCGATTTTCAAGCTAATTAACACCGCTGATTTTGAAAATCCAATTATCATCACCAATTCCCTTTTATGGGAACGAAGCGAGTGGCTCAAAATTGATACAAAATGGTATCACCTTCAATTGCCTGCAATGGGTTACGCCACGATTGATGCAGGGAAGCCTGCGCAAGAATTTCCCCAGCTTCTCGCCCAATCGTACCTGCTGGAAAACGATATTTTGCTGGTCAAATTCAATGATGAGGGAACTATTATTTCGGTTTTTGATAGCGATAATCAAAAAGAAGTTATTTTTAAAGGAGGATTGGCAAATGAATTGATCGTGTATCATGATGATGGCGATGCCTGGGATTTTTCGGTGGATTATGAATATCGCACCGCGGGAAAATTTGAGCTGGTTTCCAGCGAAGCGTTTCTCGATGGACCCAAAGCTGTAATGAAACAGGTTCGTCAATTTGGCGAATCAAAATTGATCCAAAAAATCATGTTAACGGCTGGCTCCCGTCGGATTGATTTTGAAACCGAAGTGGAGTGGAACGAGCGTCACAAAATGCTGCGCGCTTCATTTCCGGTCGCGATTCAGGCGAACGAGTCAGTCAGTGAAATTCAATTTGGACATATCAGGCGACCGACTAACCAGAATACTTCATGGGAGCGCGCTAAATTTGAAATTTGCGCGCACAAATGGATCGATATTTCTCAGCCGGATTATGGCGTCGCGCTATTGAATGATTCGAAATATGGCTACAGAGTATTTGGCAGCACACTGGATATTAATTTGCTGAGAAGCTCAGCTTTGCCAGATCCACAAGCCGATCGAGGAAAACATCAATTTACCTATTCGCTTTTTCCTCATGCAGGGAATCACATTTCCGGCGGAGTTGTGCGGGCTGGATATGAATTAAATGTCCCGATAAAAGCCATCGCAACGGCAAAGCATTCCGGCAAATTGCTGGATAAGTTATCGTTCTTTACTATCGATTCTGACAATGTGATTCTCGAAACCATCAAGAAAGCCGAAAAAAATGATGAGATCATTTTGCGCCTCTATGAAGCTTTCGGAATGCGGAAAAAAGTAACGATTCATTCGGCTTATCCAATACAATCTGCTCAGTTGACCAATATGCTGGAGGAAAAAATCGAGACGCTTGAAATTACTTCAAATTCATTTTCACTCGAATTCAAGCCATTCGAAATCCATACGGCTCGTCTCAAGCTGGAAATTTGAAAATGGAAGATGCGTGCAAAACAGATGGCCTCCACTGTCAAAGTGGCGACCATCTCATCACAATTGAAACTGATTGGCGACGATTGCTCGAAATTATCTCGGCTGAAAGTGGTAGAAAAATCGTCTATGTTATTGGCGCAAACGATAGCGGGAAAAGCACCTTCTGCCATTTTTTAATTGATCATCTATCTGAAAAATTTCTGACCGCCTACATCGATGGCGATCCAGGGCAATCGAGCATCGGACCGCCAACTACGGTTGGATTGAAGCTCTATAAAAATTCGAACAAGGATAAGCACGATCCTTTTCTTTGGTTCATTGGCGCTACTACGCCGAGAGGTCATCTTTTGCAAACGCTTGCTGGAATAAAAAAGCTCTCTGAAAAAGCAATCCAGTTGGGCGCGCAGCGGATCATTATTGACTCCTGCGGTTTTGTGCTCGATAGAGCTGCGCGAGAATTCCAGTTTCAGTTGATTCATCTGCTTCAGCCGGATCATATTGCGGTATTCGAAACGAATCCGAATATCATAAAATGGCTCAGCAATTTCAGACGCCATCCAGCTATCGAGGTGCATCGGTTTCCCATCTCGAAATCGGTTATTCCACGAACCATCGAGCAGCGGAAGCAATATCGCGACGAAAAATTTAAGCAATATTTTGAGACTGCCAAATTGCAGGAAATACACTTGCAGCAGATCGGTTTTTATGGCAGAGTCCCGGATTTGAAAAATCCAGGCTATTTTCGGAATCGCCTCGTTGCTCTGTGCGATGCAGAAAATTATGTATTGACGCTGGGAATCGCTCAGGAGATCGATCTGGCAAATAAGAAATTTCGGCTGATTGCCCCGGAATTCTGTCCCAATGAAGTTGCATTTATTTATTTCGGCTCGATGTATTTGTCGGGCGAAGGCAAACAGATACTGCGAACTCACTCGACCAAAATTTTTGAAGATGAAACAAAAAATTGCTTTTGATATTTTTAAAGTTTTTTCTATATTGATAAACCTGTAAATGAAAGCGGCATGAATAGAAAAGGAGTAAAAAAATGGGAAGAACTTCAATTGTCGATGCGGTCAAACGCGGAAAAATTCTAGTTTCCGATGGCGCCTGGGGCACGTTTCTTCAGAAAAAGGGATTAAAGCCCGGGGATTGTCCTGAGCTCTGGTGCGTTGATCGACCCGATGATGTTCTCGATATTGCCAGAAGTTATATTGACGCTGGCGCAGACATGATCGAGACAAATAGTTTTGGCGGCTCTCGATTCAAGCTGGAGCACTATGGACTGGAAAATCGAACCGCCGAATTGAATGAAGCGTCAGCGCGGATTTCACGTCAGGCTGCTGGGGACAACAAATGGGTGATCGCTTCCATTGGGCCCACAGGAAAGATGCTATTGATGGAGGATGTGACCGAGGAAGAGCTTTATGCTGGATTCAAAGAGCAGGCAATGGCGCTTGAGAAGGGCGGCGCTGATGCGATCTGCATTGAAACCATGAGCGCTATCGATGAAGCATCCCTTGCGGTTCGAGCCGCTCGGGAAAATACAGAATGTGAAGTGATTTGCACGTTCACATTCGAGAGAAATAACAAAGGCGAATATCGAACCATGATGGGCGTTTCACCGAAAGATGCTATCAAAGCCGCAATTGAAGCGGGCGCTCATATCATCGGCACCAATTGTGGCAATGGTTTTGAGCGCATGATCGACATTGTAAAAGAAATTCGAGAAGTAGCGCCTGAGAAACCGATTCTGGTTCATGCCAATGCTGGCTTGCCGAAGAATGTCAATGGCCTTGATATTTTTCCTGAAACACCCGAGCAAATGGCGGCGCTGGTTTCAGAATTAATTAACGCAGGGGCGAATATTATCGGTGGCTGTTGCGGCACCACGCCAGATCATATTCGTGCGATCAGAAAAGCAGTTGATAGTCGAAGTTAAGCGATTAGCGTTCAGCGATCAGCTTTCAGCCATCAGCCATCAGCTTTTTTTGACAGGCTGAAAACTGAATGCTGATAGCTGAATGCTGAGAGCTGAAGGCTCACTCAAATTACTAAAAGAATTCAGATCTTTATATTTGCAATCTTGATAGGGAGAAAAAAATGTCTTTTAAACCCAAATTCCTTGCAACCGGCATCGGCAGTATGCCATTTGATAATCCTGAATATGCTGTTGATCTTTCGCTTTCTCGTGTTCCCGAAGCGCCGTTCTGGCCGCAACTCCCCAAAATCGATTTGAACGAGCAGATGGAAATACAATATTCGGAAGGCTTGCCTTGCCTCGTGATCGAACGGGAAAAGCGCCGCATGTATTTTGATACGTCGGGTGACTATTCCGAAGCTTTTGCAGAATTTTATGAGGCTTACATGCTGGCAATGGATCCCGATGAAGGAACGGGCGATTGTTCCGCAATGGCGATCGGTCCTGATTTCTCACGAGGAATTTATGCTTTTGAAAAACGACTTCAAGCGGACGGCAAAAAATATCCATTTGTCAAAGTTCAGGCCACAGGGCCTTGTAGCTTTGCGCTGACTATAGTTGATGAAAACAAACGAGCTATTTACTATAATGAAGAATTTAGGGATTTGGTAATCAAAGCTCTGGCGATGAAGTGCCGCTGGCAGATTCAGAAATTTCAGCCGTATGCTGAAAAGATCATTTGCTTTGTGGATGAGCCGATTCTCTCTGGCTTTGGCAGCTCGACGTATGTGTCGGTGAGACGGGAAGATGTGGTGGCGCATCTCGCGGAGGTAATCGAAGCGATTCATTCGGATAACGCCCTGGCTGGCATTCATTGCTGCGGCAACACCGAATGGAGCATCCTGATCGATGCGGGCGTGGATATCGTCAATTTCGATGCGTTCGGATTTGGCGAGACGATTGCCATGTATTCTGAATCAGTCAAAAATCATCTCAATCGAGGTGGCATGCTTGCCTGGGGCGTCGTGCCAACATCGACAGAAATTCGAAATCAGACCGTCGAAAGTCTTGTCGCTCACTTCGAGAAAATGATGGACCATTTGGCATCCAAAGGAATCGATAAATTGCAGATTGCGGAGCAAGCGATCATCACACCATCCTGCGGAACAGGCTCGATGGAGCCGCCTGATGCGGAGAAGGTTTTCGAGATGAATCAGGCGCTGTCGATAGCGATGAAGGAGAAATATAAATTTTAAAAATTGAAACGTGAAAAGTGAAACGCGAAATGTGAAACATGCGAAGACAGAGCTACCGTCTCACTTTTGCTGTTTGACATTTGCCGTCTCACGTTTGCCGTTTCACATTTGACATTTGACGTCTCACGTCTCACATTTTTAAGGACAATTATGAAAATAGCAATTTCAGGCAAAGGCGGCGTTGGCAAAACGACATTGGCTGCGGCATTAGCGTTGTTGATGGCTCGGCAGGGCAAAAAAGTCCTGTCGGTTGATGCTGATCCTGATGCTAATTTAGCCGCAGCGTTGGGAATTTCGGTGGAGAAGCAGCAGGCGATTATTCCCATTTCCCGCCAGGTGGCGCTGATTGAAGAACTGACTGGGGCGAAAGTTAAACAATATGGACAGATTTTTAAACTCAATCCTGAAGTATCAGATATAGCTGACAGATTTGCCACCATCCACAATGGCGTGGTATTGCTGGTGCTCGGTGCGATTGAGGGCGGCGGCACTGGATGCGCCTGTCCTGAAAGCACACTGATTCGCGCCCTGATTACTGATCTTGTTCTTTACAAAGATGATGCATTGATAATGGACATGGAGGCGGGAATCGAACACCTCGGTCGTGGGACAGCTCGTGGTGTCGATGCAATGATCATTGTTCTGGAGCCAGGACAACGCTCGATTGACAGCGCCCAGCGGGTCATTCGGATGGCTGGGGAAATTGGATTGAAAGATGTC
>JALOPY010000187.1 GCA_025453735.1 bacterium
CCAGTGAGATTTCGCCAGCGGTTATTGCCGAAGGATATGGCGTTTCTTTAATAACAGTTCTTTTCGGATTGTTGATCCTGTTATTTTCGGCTTTAGTTTGGTTCGTGCTTCGCTGGAGATTGAAACAGGTAACATCTAAACAAGATTTATCCTAACAAATTGTTTTTCAAAAGAGATGTTCAACCTCAACCTTTTTCGCTCTCATTCGTCTATTGCAATGAGAGCGATTTTTATTTAGGAGGATCGATGCCGCCAGAAGATGGCGAACTGATTCAGCGAATCGTCCATAATGATCTGAATGCTTTCGATGAGCTGTTCAAAAAGTACCAAAATTCAGTTTATCGGTTTGCGTGCTATTTGACACAAAGTCGGATTGAAGCGGACGACCTTTTTCAGGAGACGTGGCTGCGCGCAGTGAAATATCTTCCAACCAGCGCAACTATCCGGGATTTCAAAGCCTGGATTTTGACGATCGTTGCCAATCGGCATAAAGATGAGTTGCGGAAGAAAAAATTCCGCAGGCTTTTTTTGATACATCGCTCAGAAGAACCGGCGTCAAATGACAATTTGCTACCCTGGCTCGATTATGAATCACAGAGAAACTCAATGGATGAATCACATCGGGTCGATTTTCGTTTGGCGCTCAATAAAGCAATTGCCAACTTGCCGATCAAACAGCGCCGCGTTTTTGTTCTAAAAGAGATCGAAGGATTGAAACATTCGGAGATCAGCGATATATTGAATGTGCCGATTGGAACGATAAAATCATTGTTTCACCGGGCAATCAAAAAGTTGCAAACTGAATTAGCTGAATTTAAAACGGATTAAATTTTAAGAGGGATTTTAAATGAAATGCAAGCAGGCAGAACAATGGATCATCGAGCTGTCACAAACAAAGCTTGATCCTGAAATCACGATCGAGCTTGACAATCATGTGCTGAATTGTGCGAGATGTTCCAACTTCAAAAAAAACTTTTATCGGATTCACCACGCGATTCCCGATATTGCTACACCTGCGCCAACGACAGAGCTATTGGAAAAAACAATCGCATCCTGCCATGACGAATGGATCGAGCAGCGTGAAATTTATCTTTTGAAAGAAAATCGTCCTGACGCCGTCCGAACACCCGCATGGGTATGGGCGGTTTTTTTGGCGCTGTTCATTGTAACGCTTGCCTGGGCGGTTCCTGTGATAGCAGAAGCGATAAAATCTCGCGCCATTACCCAACAGTCAATAATAGTCATCATTCTGCTGATTCAAAATCTTATGATGCTATTTTTTTCACCTGTTTTATTGCGCACGTTGAATTTAAAATTGTATGATATTAATTTTCAAGTTTAAGAAAATAAAAAATTAAAGTATAATACCAGGAGGCTTTCATGGCAAACTCAAATGAAAAAACGATTATTCTAATCTTGTTAGTTGTCATTGTTCTCTTCATACTGGCAAACATCGTCCCTGCCTTTTTCTTGACGATAGGGAGACCTGGAGAATTACGATTTCCCGGATTCCCTGGCTTTTTTCACTTTGCGCCATTGTTCCCATTATTATTACTGTTAATCTTGTGGCTTATAGTTGTTGTTTGGGTGTATCGCGATGCAGAACGTCGTGGCATGAATGGTGTACTGTGGGCGCTATTAATTTTTGTGGGGAATTTTGTTGCACTTATCATTTATCTTATTGTCCGAAACGATGGATTTTCACAACGGGTTTCTTTAGAACCAACTCAAAATTGCAAAAACTGCGGCAAAGTGGTCGCTCAAAAATATGCTTTTTGTCCCCATTGTGGCACTCAAATAAAAACAGTTTGCACAAGTTGTTCCAAACCTGTAGCCAATGACTGGAAGGTTTGTCCCTATTGCGGACAGAAACTTAAAGATTAAAATTAAGGCATTTTAAATCTCCTGCTTTGATGTATTAAATTCATCTGATGTCCTGGCACTGCTTTTTCAAGCAAAATTTATTTCTATCCATTGAAAAAACCTTCACTGTTTTTAAAACAGGAAGGTTTTTTATTTTGAGACTACTTTTTTGTTGCTTTTGTCAGGAGATAATGATATATAAATAAGCGAGAAACTTTGAGGCGCGGTCAACGTAATTTAAAGCCAAATTGCTTTTTTTTTAAATTCTAATTCAAATCACTAACCAAAGGAGCACTGCATGAAACGTATATTAGCTATCATGCTAGTCCTTTTCTTCGCGCTGCCTGTGGTCGCCAAAGCTGACATCTGGTTCAAAGGTTCATTCGACGACGCAATGGCGACGGCAGCAAAAGAAGGAAAGCAGATTCTCATCGATTTTTACTCGGCTGGCTGAGGTGGCTGCCGATTGCTGGACAAGCAATTCTTTCAGGATGAACAATTTCATCCTTATCTCACCAAAAATTTCCTCCTGTTTCGAGCCCATCGAGGGCAACCTGTCGGCGATGCGATTTATCAAAAATTCTCGGTTCGAGCGACGCCGACTGTCATGATCGTCACGTCCGATGGCAGGGAGATCGATCGCGTGCTAGGTTATGATCCTCCTCCTGAAAAATTCAAAGATACGCTGGAAAAAACATACACCAGTGAAAACACTTTATTGAATCTGACCTTGGCGCTCGAAAAAAATCCCTCGGACATCGAAATCCTGGCAAGGCTAACGGAAAAGTATCGGTCGAATTATGCTTTCGATAAGATGACTGAATACTCTGAAAAGATTTTGAAAGAGCCGGACCAGGCAAAACAAATCATGCTGCCTTTTGGCAAGGATAGCTCCGATGTTTCAGCATACGAGCTTGCCATGTATGCTTCGACTTTTTCAGGCCCGGATGCCGTCGTGGCTTTTGCCAATGAATTTCCTCAAAGCAGCTATCTTGACCGGGTCTTCAGAGATTTTTGGCGTACCTTGTTGAATAAAAATCAACAGGAAAAAGCAATGGCTGCTTTCGATAAATTGAATGAAAAATTTCCTGACAATGAATCTCTTGTCGGTTCTTATCTTTCCTATTGCTCACGATCGCAAACAAATTACGACCGCGGAATAGCATTGGCTGATCGGATTTATAGCGCAAAAGCAGGCAAAGTGGATTTTGATTTTGCATCCGCCTATGCCGGACTTCTCCTGGAAAAGGGGGACACGAAAAAGGTTCAGTCGATTGCGAAAGAGCTTGTTAGCAACAATCCGGATCGCGAAAAAGATATTCGAATGCAACTGGGTTATCTTTATCAAGAGAAAAAGAAATACGATCTGGCATTTGAGACCTATGAAAGCCTTTTCAAAGATCATCCAGATTTTTATTCTGCACTTTACCAGATTGGCAGAACTGCTGCCTATTCTGGCGCCAATCTTGAAAAAGGCATCAAAAGCTTAAAAAAGTATCTCCAGCATGAACCTCAGGACGGGGAGCCATCCTTGCCGAATGCGCACTGGCGCCTGGGATTGATTTATGAACATAAGGGCGATAAAGAAGCTGCTAAAAATGAATATGAGGCTGCATTGAAGCTGGAAAGCGATTTCAAACCAGCGAAAGATGCGCTTGAGAAGTTGACAAAGAAATAATTTAGAGGAAACAAGCGTTAGGTGGATAAACCAGGTTTCTGTACGAAACCTGGTTTATTTTTGACTGTTGGCTTTAAATCCGGCAAAAATTTTAGGAATGAGCGCTTTGCGACCAAGCCTATGAATAGAGCAAATCAATCGACAGTGAAATTCAAAATTAGCTATTTTTTGTTTCTCCGCCCTGATGAAATTTATGGCAACGAAACATCAAATTTAATTCCCAGAACTCCATCGATAAAATCTCTGTATTCCTCATCTAAATAGATCTGATAAAAAATAGTGGGTCTGATAGTTCCGCCAGTCCATTGTGCACCAAATGCCAGAGAATGGATAAAGCGATCTGCAAAATCATCGATGTCTTCAGATATAATCGCCAATCCAGTTAATTCCGCGCTTAGCATTATTTTATTCAACTTGAATCCGCCTGAGATGCCGTAGTGCGCAAACAACTCGACTTGTCCGCCTTCTTTGGTGGGGATAAATAAATTAGGACCAAGTTCGACGCCAAATATGGCGCCCCTGGATTGGTTGCTGAGGAAAGAATAATTTCCGTAAACCGTCAGCATATCAGGAACGTATTTTTGAAGCTCATAATAGTTTGAATAAGCCCCTAAAATTGCCGGGCTCATTTCATCTGTTGCAGTAGGCAGGAAGACGCCGAATGATAGACTGGCCTTGCTACCCAGCCCTGATGACGGCTTTGTCTGAAAACCGATATAAATGTTGCCGATCCCGCTTTCGCTGTCTTCATCTTCAGCAGAAAAAGTTGAAAATGGCAATGAAGCGAATATATTGAATTCTCGATTCATTGGAATATTGAGATAAAAATCATAAGTGCCTGAAAGCAGAGATAGATCGTCACCCCGCTCAAAATTCGGTCGCATGAATCGTAATCCAAGCTCCGACGTATTTTTCGGCAAAGGCTGGAACAAAAAATTTTGAGCCGAAAGAGAACCAAAAAGCAGGCCCATAAATAGGACTGCGATGGCAATTTTAATAAAGTAATTTTTCATGATTGCTTCCTCCTTGTAAATTGCTTTTGAAAAAGTTACAATTATTATTTGGAATCATATCGTGATAAAATTTTTAGAACTGAAGCGTTTCCATGTCAGTCAAATTGAACAGCTCAAAACAAAAAATGCTTGAATCCAATCGATAGTATCAAGCCGGAATTAGCTATTTCTGGCGCGTCATTCTCCCAATAGGCTGGTATTGTTTCTTCATCTTCGGAGTACTCCCAGGAATCTGATTTCGTCGCGAAACGATAACCCGCGTGGATCACAAAATCATATTTGCTGGCGAAAAGCAACTCCGCCACGATTCCAACCTGGGCTGAAAACAATGCAGTGGAAACAATTTCCCCATCATCATCTTTCCGAAAAGGAATCTCGAGATCAACACCAAGTTTTCCTCCAACATCAATTTTTGAGGTATTAATAAAGCGCCAGATGCCGAATCCGCCGAATCCAAAACCATAATCATCATCTCCATACGAATCCCTCGCACGAATGAATTGCAGCCCGACACCGCAGTCAAATGTATGGATCGGCCGAAAATGAAAGCTGAATCCCAGGTTGTTGTAAGAATCTGTTGTGGGGAGATAATAATGCATGCCCAATCCGAAGATCGGCTCCGGATGTTCGACCACCCAGGCGCCAGGATAGTGATCGCGCCATTGTCGCAAAATTTTCAAACCGCTGCTGTCAGCAGACGTATCGACAACCATCGCCACTCCGGCGATACCGCCTGGCACAAGAAAATCCTCGTCATCACCAGTCCAAATTTGATCCGGTTCGATGATGTCGAAAGCCATCCCTTTTTTGACAAGATTTCTCGTTCCCCAGGGGATGCCCAATTTACCATTGCTCGAATCGAATATCTCAGAAGAGAGCCAATAAATGTTTTTCAGCTCGTAGCCTATCTTTTGCTTGAGCAATTTCATTACTTTTTGTTTTGACTTTTTTATTGATCCTCCAGTATGAATAATTTCAAAATCGAGTGGACGATAGGTTTCTCCTGTTTCGATATTGATGATTTGTGCGAAGAAGTCAAGTCGCGTTTGAATATTATTAGGATAATTGTTCTTTTGCTCAGCTTGCTTTTTTTCTGAAATTTGGTCGTTTAATGCAAAATAATTTTCCTCCCTTTCAGGCGGAACTCCCTGTTGAAAAATATTTGCCGCAACAATGACAATCGCGTCTGAATATCCTTGCAAATCATTAAAGCTTAGTGCCGGCGAACTCGCGATCATTTCTTCATTGCGATAAAATGCTGAATCATTTCTTCATTGCGATAAAATGCTGAATCGATTTGAATCCCGACGATAACGTCGTAACGTCCCAGGTCTCGAATGACATGCGTCAGGATAGGTGCGACTTCATCAGCAAGAGAAAAATAGTTAGAAGAATCGCTTTTTAAAACCGGAATCGGCAATCGCATTTCCTGAACTCTTGGCTCTGATTGTGTAAATTCAGTTTTTTGTGCTATTAGTTCCAGTGGTGGAAGAAGAAAAGTGAGGATCGAAATGAGTGTCAAGAATATTATTTTATGCATATCTAATCCTTGATATCTAACTGTTTCTCTGGTTAGTCGAG
>JALOPY010000726.1 GCA_025453735.1 bacterium
GGCGCTTTCCGCCAATCTCCCTTCGACAGCACGACGAATCAACGTCATCTGCCCCAATCTGAGGTGAGCATGAACCATGCCAAGCAGGAAGGCGCAATCTTCATCTGTTTTTGCTTCGATAAAGGGAATCAGGTGGGAATCCCAATAAATCATTGCTTCTGATTTGAGTGGCAATCCGGTGGTGGGAAAGCTTGCCAATCGTTGGTTATGACTTCTTTTTTGGGGAGATGTCGTGATCACTGCCATGCACGAGATCAAGATCATCAGAAAAATTAAAATCGTTAACAACCAATATCTAATTCTCATCATAAATTCTCTCTAACAAACGCGTCTCTTCTATTTTGAATTCAATTAAACGCATACCTTCAGGCTCTGTTCCTGCCTGTAATTTCTTTCATCAAATGGCCGCAAAATGACGGGAATCGCTGGACCATAAGGGCGAATTTCGAATCGCGGGCAATACTTCTACCGGATCATTCACCACCGACCACATCAAACGATGCCGGATATCCATAAATTTTTCGGTGATGCACTTATCGAGCAGCTCGACAAGCGGGTTATAAAAGCCTTTTACATTCACAATGATAATTGGATTCACATAAAATCCCAATCGCTTTATGGTTATGGCTTCAAACAGCTCATCAAATGTGCCTGATCCGCCTGGCAGCGCAATGATCGCATCAGCATTTTCCATGACCAGTCGCTTGCGCTCATGCATATCATTCACAATTTTCAGTTCTGTGATGTCCTGATACCCCCATTCCAGATCAAACATGAATTGAGGAATTACACCGATGACTTTTCCACCTTGAGCCAAAGCTCCTCTCGCAAGCTCACCCATCAAGCCAACCGCGCCGCCACCATAAGCAATGGTGATCCCCTGCTCCGCGAGAATCGCGCCCAGGCGATAGGCTGCTTCGAGATAATCGTTATCGACCTGGCGGCTTGATGCGCAAAAAACGCAAACTCGATTAATTTTCATCCTGCTTGTATTTTCCTAATTTATTATGCAATGTTTTCAGACTGATTCCCAGCGTTTCTGCCGCTCTGGTTTTATTTTGATTTTCTATCTCTAATGTTCGAAAGATCAACTGTCTTTCAGCATCTTCAACAGTCGTTCCCAGTGGAATAATGAGAGTCGGCTTTTTAAATTTATAGCTCAAAATTCGTTCAGGCAGGACATGAACATCGATCTTATCTGACGCGCTAAGAATTACGGCTCGCTCGATGACATTTCGCAGCTCACGCACATTGCCAGGCCAGGGATATTTCAAAAAAATATCCTGACAGGCAGCGGTCAATCCTTTGATGCGCTTTTGATTTTTTTCATTGAAATAATTTAGAAAATAATTGATCAAAATTGGGATATCCTCGATCCGTTCCCTTAACGGCGGCAGGTCGATCTCCACGACTGCCAATCGATAGTAGAGATCTTCTCGCAGCCGCTTTTCATCCAATGCCTGTTTCAAATTTCGATTGGTCGCGGCAATCACCCGAACATCCACCTCGATTTCTTTTTTGCCACCCAGGCGACGGAATCGCCGCTCTTCGAGCGCCCGAAGAATCTTTGCCTGGGTTTCCAACGACATTTCCCCGATCTCATCCAAAAATAGCGTTCCCCGGTCTGCCATTTCAAAGCACGAAACGCGGAGCAGTTCACCGCGATAAATGGCTGGCTGCGTCGCCCACTCTGTCGATGAATTGCCTTTGCCACTAACTCTTTGCCCGTTCCACTTTCGCCACTGACAATGACATTCGCGGTCGAATCAGCCACTGCGCCAATCAATTGATAAACATTTTGCATCGGGGCGCTTTGACCGATTAAATCCTCATATCGAGTGAGCTGTTCAATTTTCTGCTCAAGCGCCTTGTGCGACATGAGCAAGCGATGATGTTCCAGCGCCTTTGGAATAATCGTGCGCAGCCGATCGGGCTCGACCGGCTTGGTGAGGTAATCATAAGCGCCAGCTTTCATCGCTTCGACAGCCGTATCGATGCTGCCCTTGCCGGTGATGATGATGACTTCGGCCAATATATTTTCGTTTTTAATCGCCTCTAAAATTTGAAGTCCATCCAGCTTCGGCATTTTTAAATCAGCTAATACTAGATCAAAATTTTCTTTTTTCAGCTTGTCCAGCGCTTCTCTGCCATTGCGGACAGCCGAGACATGATAGCCCTCTGCTTTCAATAATTCAGTGAGTCCGAAAAGGATCGGTTCCTCGTCATCGGCAATGAGTATCTTTTCTTCAGATTTTAGCATCAACATTTTCTCCAACGGATGAGTAGTGGAATGATGGAATGTTGGAAAAATGGAATAATGAAATTTGCTACCTCGCCGCTCATTCTCTATTCCAGCATTCCAATATTCCAATATTCCAATTTCCCATTCTTCCCTGCTTCGTGCCTCAGCTCAGCAGCTTCTTCAAATCCACCTTCGCTCTTTCTTTATCGCTCTTCTTGAGATAATCCAGATATTTTCCGACAATCTCGCTCAATCGTTTCACTTCTGAGGCAGCGATTTCCAGATGCTTCAAGTCCGCTTGATCTTTCATTTGTTTCTTGAGTTTGACTTTTAAAACATCCAGATTGATCACGACCGAGTGAATTGGATTTCTGATTTTATGGGCAAAGACTTCGAGACTTTCTTTCAGTTCTTTTTCGTCCATTTCTGTTGTGTCGTTAAGTGTGTTAAGTCGCTAAGTGAGTTAAGTCAGTTAAGTGAGTCAGTTAAGAAGGTTGAGTGGATCATTGCATTAAATTCCTCACTCGACTTACTCAACTCAATTAACTCACTCAACTAAACCATAGCGATCTAATTAGCCCAAATACTTCTCGACCTTTTTCAAAAATTCATCCAGGTTAAACGGCTTGGACAAGTATTCATTGCACCCCGCTTGAATCGCCTTGCGATTATCTTCCTGGGGAGATTTTGCCGTCATGGCAATAATCGGAATATCTTTCAGCGCTTGATAGCTTCGAATCTTTTGCGTCGCCTGGTAGCCATCCACTTTCGGCATCATCATGTCCATCAAAATCAAATCGGGTTTCAGCTTCTTGATGGCTTTTTGAATACCCTCAGCCCCATCCTTCGCGAATGCCATCCGATAGCCATGATCTTCGAGGATAAATTTCACCGCGTATTGATTGTCAGGATTATCATCCACCAACAAGATCAGGCTTTTTTGATCGATCGCTTTTGGCGCAGGTTTCTTTTCAGATTGGTCTCCCCTATTTTGATTTGGAGCCGATTTCGCGAGCCGTTTATCGTTTTCTCCAATTTCTTTTTTCAAGGGCAACAAGAGATGAAACGTCGTTCCCTTCCCTTTCTTGCTTTCGACCGAAATCGTTCCCCCCAGCAGCGTCCACATCTGCTTGGCAATCGCCAGTCCCAGGCCAGTTCCCTCAAAG
>JALOPY010000727.1 GCA_025453735.1 bacterium
ATGCCTATTATGTGTTCAAGAGCTATTGGACGAAAAATCCAAAATTCTGTTATATCGAATCGCCCACCTGGACCGAACGCACTGGCAAGCCAGAAGAAACCCGCCAGGTATGTGTTTATAGCAATTGCGACCAGGTTCAGCTTGTTTTGAATGATGATAATCAAGGACTAAAAAATCGGAATATCAATGATTTTCCTGCTTGTGGATTTCACTGGGATGTTTTATTCAAAGCGGGACAAAATCAGTTGATTGCCATTGGATTTTCAGGTGGCAAGGAAGTGACCAGAAATATTTTGTCGATCAATTATTCACATCGAAAGCATGGCAAAGCCGAAGAGATCAAACTTACATCGAAAAAGTTGTCCAATGGAAATTATTTGATCGAAGCCCAAGTCGTTGATAACCAGGGACAATTGTGTCTCGATTATAACAAAAAAGTGTATTTCGATCACAATGGCTCAGGTCGATTGTTGAAAAATTATGGCACCCCAACTCGCAGCGATGTGATCGAATTTGCCAATGGGAAAGCTGCCATCGAATTTGTTCCTGGAAAGGGGAGAGCCGTCATCGAAGCCCGAAACCAGGATTTCAAAGGAAGTTATCTCAAGATTCCAGGTGAAAAAATAGAATTAAATTTGTTGGAAATCGAGCGTGATAGAATTCTTCAAAAAGCCAATCAATATTTGAATGAAAAGCCGATCACCATCACGGCATCGTACTGTCCCCGCAGCGCTGGCGGCAGACATGATTATTATTCCGAAGGCGATTACTGGTGGCAAAATCCCAACGATCCCGAAGGTCCCTATATCCGCCGAGATGGCATGACCAATCCCGATAATTTCACCGATCATCGTGAATTTATGAGACGGATGAGCATTCACGTTGCGGCGCTGACTGCAGCATACAAAATTACAGGATATGATAAATATGCTCAGCAGGCGTTCAATCATTTGCGAGCCTGGTTTCTGGATGATTCCACGAAAATGAATCCCCATCTGAACTATGCCCAGTCGATCAAAGGCATAACTAAAGGAAGGGGAGTCGGCATCATTGATACGATTCACTTGATCGAAGTTGCCAGGGCGATTTCGATCCTGCAAAATTCACCTGCTATGTCCGCAAAAAATCTGGAAGGAATAAAAAACTGGTTTGCTGAATATTTGCACTGGCTGACAACATCAGAAAATGGCGTCGATGAACGGGAGCGGAAAAATAATCACGGCACCTGCTGGGTGATGCAGGTCGCCGAGTTCGCCCGACTCACTGGTAACAATGAGCTGCTGGATTATTGCAGAAATCGTTTTAAAACCGTTTTACTACCAAATCAGATGGCAGCGGATGGCAGCTTCCCTCTCGAATTAGCACGAACCAAACCCTACGGCTATTCATTGTTCAACCTTGATGCCATGGCAGCCGTCTGCCAGATTTTATCGACCCCAGATGATAATCTCTGGTCGTTTCAGCTTCCCGATGGTCGGAGCATGAAAAAAGCAATGGAATTTATGTACCCCTTTATTGAAGATAAATCGAGATGGCAATATCCGCCCGATGTGATGTATTTTGATGAATGGCCTGTGCAGCAGCCGAGTTTATTATTTGCAGGTCTGGCGCTGAATGAATCGAAATATATCGAGCTGGAAACCAGAGCCGACAAGCGAAGAAGGGCTGAGGAATTTTCCGATTCGGCAGCCAGTGCTTTGGATGGATGAGAATTAGTTGGAAGTTTATCCTTCCTATTGGGAAAATTTAACTGAATAATATCAGCTTAAATATATAAACTTTTGTCCGTGTCATATTGAATTAAAAATTCATGTTGACTTATTAAGTATATATTTTTATATTAGACCATTGAATTATTTCAATTGTCTTTCAAAAGCAATACGAGTAAATTATGGATATTGGTTTTGTTTGGGATGAGATAAAATATCAAGCTGTCATTAAAATGCATAATGTTCGCTTCTATGAAGTTGTAGCTGCGTTTGATGATCCACACGGTTATAGCTCTGTCGATCCCAATGGAAATGAGAATCGCTGGCTTTGGATTGGAAGAACACCGTCGGATCGAATATTATTCATCGTTTACTCCGATCAGGAAATACCAATTTACCGAATAATTACTGCTTTCGATGCCGAAGGGAGATGGATCAATGAGTACTATGCTAGATGAAGATTTCGATTATCAAACCTATATGAGGGAAAATCCTCCCGATTTATCCAAAATTCAAAGAGGTCCCAAAGCTCGGAGGCGACGACTTGAAGCAGCTATGAACAAAATATCGGTTCGAATCGAAAAAGATATATTTGACCAGTTCGAGAAAATTGCTACACCAGATCAGGATAGCGGAAAATTAATCAACAATGCGCTTCGAGAATGGCTGGCTGCAAAAGATATAAAAAAACTTGTTCGTACTGAATTAAGACAGATGATTCGAGATGAACTCGCCTCATTTCAAGCTGATAGGGAAGTTATGAAAGTTGCAGATGAACAATCTCCTTATAAAAAACAATGATGAAATGCTCATGATCATTTTAGTGAATCTGATTTGAAATTTTGAATTTGTTTCGTGGTTTTAAAATGTATTTTTGCCACCTCATTTAACGCATTCGAACCAAACTTCTTGACAAATTTTTCAGCCGCTTCAATAACGTTCGTTGCTCCCTTGGGAAATTGAAAGCTATAATTTCTTCCCATCTGATCCATCGTCCTCACGAATTCGTTGCGGGCTAAAATTGATGCAGCCGCGACGGACAACTCTCGTTCAGCTTTCGGAGTCTGAATGATTTTGATATTTCTGCCATGTTTCATCAGCGCATCTTCGATATAACGTTGATCGCCAAATTGATCGGCAAC
>JALOPY010000188.1 GCA_025453735.1 bacterium
GATCGCCTGGTATGCTTCCGCCGCGTGAATCTCGAGCCAGCTCAATAGCGTGGGACCAAAATTGAAGCTGATCGATTGATAATTATTGACAATATCATCGATCCGTCCCAGGCTATCCAGAATGCGCGAGCCAGCATTGGGCGTGTAGCATTCGGCCGCGATGCGGTCATTCCAGTCGTGATACGGCGCGGCGCTGTCTTGGCGCTCGATGGCTTCAATCCAGGGATTTTCCCGGGGCGGCTGGTAGAAGTGACCGTGTATGGTCAGGTATCGGCTATTTTTCATTTGTTTTTTGCTTTGCAATTCAGGAAATTTAAAAAAAAGCATCCGAGGACATTTTTAAGAAATACCAAAATTAGTTTATTGAAAGTCGTCCACAAGATGCTTTTCTTATTTTGAATATTGAACATGTTCACTATTATTTGGTTCGAACAAATTCAATGCGACGATTGGCTTTTCTTCCTTCGCTGGTCGAATTGGTGTCGATTGGATCCAATTCACCAAAACCAACTGCACGGATTCGTTTCGGATCAATCCCCCGGACGAGGAGATACTTTCGCACTGCGAATGCTCGCTGTTCCGATAGCGCTTTGTTGGCATCAAAATCGCCGATGTTGTCTGTATAGCCTCGAATCTCGATTTCAATCGTTGCAAACCGGACCAGGGTGTGAAAAATTTCTTCGAGAATCGGATATGCAGCCGGATCAAGCTGTGCGCTTGCTGAAGCGAAATTAACGCCTTTTAGTATGATATTTGTACCCACATTAATTTGTGCTGGTTCCGGCTCCGATTGAGGCTTTTCTTCCGGCTTCTCTTCCGGCTTCTCATCGGGACAGCCATCACCATCCAGGTAGCCATTCACATCCTCGGGCCAGTTAGGACATTGATCCAGGCTATCGGCGATTCCGTCGTTGTCATTATCCAATTCAGGACAGCCATCGTGGTCTTCAAAACCATCCATGTCCTCTTTTTCATTCGGGCATTTATCGTCGCTGTCTTTAATCGTATCGCCATCATTATCGTAATCAGGAATGCCGTCTTTATCCTGAAATCCATCAAAATCTTCTGGATCATTGGGCGCTTTATCGCGCACGTCCGGAATGACGTCATTATCATTGTCATAATCCGGTGCGCCGTCAGTATCCTGAAAGCCGTCAAAGTCTTCGGGTTTATAGGGCTCCAGATCAAATTTATTTTCTATTCCGTCCTTATCATAATCTTTATTTTTTGGAAAAAAATAAGTTAATCCCAATCGCAGTTCCGCAACGCCATTATTGCCATCATCGCCATAGCCGATTGTATCTTCTTCGCCTTTCAGCAGTCGATGATATTTTACCAGCAAATTGAGAGCAATTCTTTGCAGGGGCAGAAATTCAAATCCCGCTCCCCCAGTTAGGATTGCATGAAGCTGGCTGCCATTAATGCTCACTCCCCTGGAAAATGTAGTAGCCCCTTTGCCAAGCTTTCGTATATCCCACAATATCAGTCCCGTGCCAAGAGTGAACATCGGCCTGATTTTTAGCTGGGGCAATAATTTAAAAGCCAGATTCATTTCAAACGGGTTCAGCAATGTTTTAAAATTCCCGGATGATTCAAACTGGGATCCACCGGGTGCTTTGGGATAGACCCATCCATAGGCAACGCTTGCATTGAAGGCCATTAATTGATCCAGGTTATAGGTTAACTGAATTCCTGCCCATTGGTCAATCGTAGAACGATCTTTTTGTCCTCCAATCATTTTTACAGGACCGGCAATACCACCAATGCCAAAACTTTGTGATAAATCCTGAGAAGATAATTCAGTAGTCAAAAAAACAAGACTTCCACCCAAATATAGAAATATCAAGGCAGCTAACACAAAGATGCGCTTTTCCATATTTTCACCTCTGAAAAAAGTTCACGTTGTTTTTGGTAAAGCTAAAAAAAATAAGTGACATTGTCAAGGTCTTTTTGAATTATTAATAAATCTTTATGGCATCTGAATACCTGCGTGGTTTTAATCCAATTTAGAGCCAATATGAAACATGAAACGTGCTGAATGTATCAGTCTAGGACATCGGAAAATTTTCCAATCTTGATATTTGCGATAGCTCGCTTTTTTGAAGAAAATGTGGTTTCCTGGATTTTGCTAATATTTCTTGTTTACTAATTTGATTAAAAATATAAAAATATATTGTACCAATAATCTATCTTATTATTAATTTGCATCGACTTTTTGATAATGAATTTGTAACAACCTGTAAAAATAATACTATGGCACAAATGTTGTACAAAGTCTGATGTTTATAAAATTGCATTGCTAATTTTATTATCCTAATCGTTGACGTAAATGATAATAGGGAAGTGGAAGATGAGTCTTATTAAGCGCATTATCATTTCAGTGTTATTGATCGGTGTTCATTTTGTGACAGCTTTTGCGGGTTCAGAACAGGGAAATCGAGGACCTCTTTACCTGTCAACCGCCTGGAATCTCACCAGGGGAGATTTTAATTTACATGCCGCATCCCGATTTTATTTTAATAACAAAACCTTTAATCTCCCGGATGACGCGATTAGGGCTGTTACTTTTTGGGACATTCAGGGAGGCATGAATCTCTATTATGGAATCGGAAAGAATTATCAAATTGGTTTATCTCAGATTATTTACCAGGATAACCACAAATCAGGCAAAGGTTATAATTTGCCCGATGACCTGTTTTTAAATGTGAAGATCGGATCATTCCCCAATAAGCCCGGTCCTTTCAATTTTGGCGTTAATATTTTGACTCGTTTCCCACTTGCGAACTATCACAATGTACTATTAGAACCCTATTCTGCCGGACGGGTTGCGTTTGGTGTAATTGGATTAGCATCGTATGCCAGCAACCAGGTTTTTCATGAAGACGGCTTCAACGCACACGCTAATCTGGGAGTTATCGACCATAACGATAATGGAATTAATTTAAGCGAGTCAGACGACATTACGTATTCCAATCCAAAAACGACTCGTGAATTGTACGGTGGCATGGCTTTGATCCTGCCAACGACCCAATTTGATTTTTCAGTAGAGCTTTATGGAAATTATCATATTACCAAGCCACCTCCAACCGCATACAGCAGGCATAGCTATTTGTACATCACACCTGGCGTCACTTACAAACCGTTTTATTGGATGTCGTTTTGTTGTGGCTTTGATTTTCGCCTGACACCAAATAAATCGAACAGCAGTGATTTGATTCGGAGTGGGCTTACCAAAGTGTTGCCAACATACCCGACCTGGCGAGTAAATTTTAGCATGAAGGTAAATTTAACTTCGAAAATCCAGTCACGGTTTGAAGAAAAGCCGCCCGTGGAATCATCGACGGCTGAGCCTCAGAAAGGCGATGTTTTCAAAAATATTGCTGACGAGAGGAAGCAGATCGAAAATGCCGAAGCCGAGCTTGAAAAAATTCGCAGCGAACGCGAAAAGATGGATGAAATATTAAAGCGACTTCGGAAAGCACTCGAGATCAAGGAATCTGAAAAGAAGAAAGAGGACAAGAAAAATTAAATATGAAGCAGTGGCTTCTGCCATTACATCGCGAATGAATTGCTGTAACAAAAACATCTCAATTAATTACAAATGGGAAATCGGAGTAGGCATCTGGGGCGTGGCATCTTGGGACTCCGATTTCCTTTTTTATTCATGCCTGCGCTGCCCTCGCAGCTAAACTGAAACGACTAGTTCATCCATCATTTTCTTCAGACCTGCTGATGATTTCGGCGTCCAGCCAAAAGATTTTTCCCATACTTCGGAACTTTCCATGCAGAGATAAACAAAAACCTGGGGCGCCAATTCTTTTATCCACGCATACATTCTTTGAAACATTTCAATCCGGATCGGCTTGAAATAGCGCAATTTGCCATCGATGCCAGGGAAAAGCTCGCCATATACGATCTTCGTTTCCGGATGGTTTTGCCGAATAATCTGGTCAAGCTGGGGCGGATAGCGCAACGCACCCAGGCTGATCCACGTTATATTTTGAGGATCAATTCGTTCAAAAAGATTTTTCACAACATCGTGATAGCCAGTTTCCCAATCGTCGTAATAAATCATCGGATCAAAGTGAAACGCCAGCTTGAAGCCGGCTCGTTGACATTGTTCGGCTGCCTCCAGACGTTGTTCCAGGGTTGGCGCCCAGGATTCTTCCCGGGCAATCAAATCTGGCGTGTTCAATGACCATGCAACGACTGTTCGTCCATTATGATTCAAATGAATAAAATTTTCGATTTGAGTGGTCTTTGTTTTTAATTCAATCAGCGCATTTTTTTTATCTGCAAAAAAAGTGACAAGCTGTTTGCTATATTCGGTCAGGTGATCGGTGCTGAGGCTATCTGCCAATTCGCCCGTGCCAATGCGAAAGACTTTATCGGAATTGGCAATGAGTTTTTCTTCCAATTCAGCAAACATCGCATCGCTGTTCACATAAACAATAATGAACGGATTATTCAAGTATCCCTGGAGAATGCAATAACTGCACCCGATCTCACAGTTGTTCACCAGGTTCAAAATCTGGTATCCACAGCAGATGTAGCGCTGGGTTCCCGGGCATTTTTTCAAAAAACTTGATTTTTGATGCGCCAGAACAAGCTGTGTCGGTGGAAATACAGTGAATTGCCCCTCCTTTTGAAAGGCATGCATAAAATCAGAAAGATTGTCAAAAAGCTGCAGCTCGATATGCGGCAGTTTTGATAATATCTTTTGACAATTGGGGTGATTCACGATGGCTTGTTCGACAAAGACTTTTGAAGGATGAAACGGTTTATGTGACATGCGACTCAACCAACCTATCTAATTTTTCGAGTTGATGTTTTTCAGCGATGGTATTGAGAATTTTAAGTATCTTTTCAAAATCACTGCCATTTTTAAAACTAAAATCTATCCTGTAATTGCTCCCTTCAAAAAACGGCGGAGGCTGGAAACTGATGCTGGGTGGTAATTTTAGCTCTCGTTTCAATTCACGAAAGGCTTCTTCAGTCTTCGAGAAACGCCGGTATCTCAATTTCAATAAATATTCTTTTATCTTGTTCATTTTTTGTCCTGGTGTCGATCGCTCATCGGACATAATATTTTTAATGAGTTCGCCGCCCAAAATCGCTGCAACAGGTTGCTTGTTCAGTTTCGACAAATCCTGCAGCAGCCGAAAAAATTCCTTTTGCTGATTTTTGCCTAACTTTATCTCCTGAAAGAATTGAAACATGACTTGCCGCTCTGGCGGTGACAGGCTCTGCATCAATAAAGCCATATCGATGGAAATGAAATCCTCTAAAATCGATAGCTTCAAATAATCTTCCAGAGCAACCAGATTTAAGTAGCGGTCGAGAACCTGTGGGTTTTCTCCCAATTCGAGCAGTGGGAAAATTTCTTTTATTATTGTTTCTTTTGAAATTTGATAGCGATGAATAAGCTTGTAAATAACGTTTGCTTTTTCGATGACATTCAGCGCTCGTGTCCCAAGGTTTTCATAAAGCGTGAAAAGAAAAATTCGGTAATCCGGTTCGCCAGTTTCAGAGTGATAGATTGTCGCTCGGAGCTTATTTTCCTTCAATTGTTTGAGCGCGAGAATTCGCTTTAAGCCAGTAACGATGCGATAGCTGGCTTCGGATTTTTGTTCCAAAACTGGTGAATTGACGATGCCAATTTGCTTGATCGATGTGATGAGTGGTGCCAGCCGCGGATCATACGTAAAAATATAACTTCTATCATTGAGGTCAATTTGATCGATGCTGATTTCCGATTGTTTAAAATGAATCATTGCCAATTCTCAATTCCTTTTAAA
>JALOPY010000189.1 GCA_025453735.1 bacterium
CTATACAATGTCCTGCTGCAGGATTGAATATAGAAAAACAAAAATTTATAATCAAGCAGGATTATCTTCCTAGAGTAAAAGCTCACTTACAGGTGGAAAATAAACCTGGTTTCTGCAAGAAACCAGGTTTATACACTCGAGACTGAGGTTTTACTTCCGAGACGAAATGAAATAGTTAAATTTAATTTGTTGAATGGAAAATTTAAGTTGACAAAAGTCGAATTTGTTTTTATATTAAAAGCGGCACTAAAGAAATTGCAAAATCTGTTGAATTAAATTCTTGATGTTAACATGCACGCAATGATCCTGAAGAATATTATCGATCTAAGCCAAACTGGCAATCCGCTGGAACAAATGGAGTTACCACCGCCCATACCAAAAGAGAATGAAATCTTGATCAAAGTTTCCACCTGCGGCGTGTGCCATACCGAGCTGGATGAGATTGAAGGCAGAACGCCACCGTCATTTTTTCCGATGGTGTTGGGACATCAAGTCGTGGGAAAAATTGTCGAAAAGGGGAGTCGCGCTTCAAAGCACAAAATCGGGGATCGAGTTGGTGTTGCCTGGATTTTTTCCGCCTGCGGCGCATGCGAATTTTGTCAATCGGGAAATGAAAATCTCTGTCCTGATTTCAAAGCAACGGGGAGAGATGCTTTTGGCGGCTATGCTGAATACATGACGGTTCCAGAGGATTTTGCTTTTCCGATTCCAGAGGTGTTTTCTGATTCAGAGGCTGCGCCGCTGCTTTGCGCCGGGGCAATTGGCTATCGATCATTGAATCTGACAAACATGAAAGATGGGCAAAATCTGGGATTGACCGGTTTCGGCGCTTCGGCGCATCTTGTTTTGATGATGGCGAAATATAAATTCCCCAATTCCAAGATTTTTGTATTTGCCAGAAGCGAAAAAGAACGTGAATTTGCCCGGGAACTCGGCGCCGAATGGTCTGGCGATACCGAGGATGACCCACCAGAAAAACTCAATTGCATTATCGATACAACGCCAGTGTGGAAGCCAATCATCGCAGCGATGAAAAATTTAAAACCAGGCGGAAGGTTGGTCATTAATGCCATTCGCAAAGAAGAAATTGATAAAGAATATTTGTTTAAATTAGATTATCCTGAACACCTCTGGATGGAAAAAGAGATAAAAAGTGTCGCCAATGTCGCGCGAAAAGATGTCAGCGAATTCTTAAATTTGGCAGCCGGGATGAATATCAAACCAGAAATTCAGGAATACGCCTTAAAAGATGCTAATAATGCGCTTGTTGAGCTAAAGGAAAGAAAGATCCGGGGCGCAAAAGTTTTAAAAATTTAAAATTTTCCTTGACATTTTGGTAATTTTTTGTTATGATTGATAGCAAAAAATAACTCCTAAAACCATTAACCAAAGGAGGGCGATATGGCTTTCGGACGTGGTACGGTTAACAAAGTTATTCTCTTAGGCAGATTAGGAAAGGATCCTGAACTAAAATATACTCCTAGTGGAGCTGCCGTGTCGACTTTTAGTATGGCGACAGATCTTGCATGGAAAGATCAGGAGGGTAATCAAAAACAAGTGACCGAATGGCACCGGGTAGTAGCCTGGAGAAAGTTAGCTGAAATTGTTGGCAACTATCTGAAAAAAGGAAGTCTTGTTTACGTTGAAGGGAGATTGCAGACCAGATCATGGAACGATAAGAACGGTGTTACTCGATATACAACTGAAGTGGTCGCAGATAATTTGACAATGGTAGGACCTAAAATGGAACGAGCAGAATCATCAGCAGAAATACCTCCGCCGATGGATGAGGTGGCCCCTGCTGGACCAGATGCTGCACCAGAGCCATCAGAAGATGATCTTCCCTTCTAAATGAGTTATCATTTAAAATGCACTAAAGTGTTACAATCCGAGAAGCCTAAATTCTCGGATTTTTTTTTATTAAACTTGTTGCCTTTTAAGAATATTTTGATATATTATATGCTGTGGGATCATCACTAACTTTTATAAACAATCTATGACAATTGAGCAGCTCATTAAAATCGCGCTCCAAACAAGAGAGTCTGCCGTGGCGCCATTTTCTCAATTCAAGGTGGGCGCGGTACTGGTTGCTAAAACCGATCGCCTTTACCATGGCTGTAATATCGAAACCAGTTCATTCGGACTCACGATTTGCGCTGAACGGGTGGCGATTTTTAAAGCTGTCTCCGAGGGAGAGCGGGAATTCAAGTCGATTTTTATCGCCTCAGACGCGGATCGATTTACGCCCCCCTGCGGCGCGTGTCGGCAGGTGCTATGGGAGTTGGCGGGCAATATCGAAGTTTTTATGATCGATCGTTCTGGCAATTATCAAAAAAGTACGATGCAGGAGCTCCTGCCGTTTGGATTTGATAAATCGTATCTTATTTAATGAGAGAAAATGAAACCTCACATTTTAATCGGAATCGCCGGGGGATCTGGCTCTGGCAAAACTCTGGTCGCAAAACGCATCTTTGACGAGCTTGGCTCGGACAAAGTCGTTATTATCCAGCAGGATTCGTATTATCGCGACCTGGGACATCTATCTCTCGAAGAACGGAAGAAACAGAACTTCGATCATCCCGATTCGTTCGATCACGAATTTCTCATTCGCCAGTTGAAAGATTTGTTGGCAGGCAAGTCTGTGGATCAACCTGTTTATGATTATGCCATTCATTCGCGCAGGAGTGAAACCAAACTGATCGGCGAGCATATTGTCATTGTTCTGGAAGGCATTTTAATATTGCATAAGGTTTATGTTGATACGGATGATGATGTTCGATTGATTCGACGCATTCGGCGTGATGTCAATGAACGGAATCGAAGTTTGGATTCAATTTTAGATCAATATGAAAACAGCGTGCGACCGATGCAACTGCAATTTATCGAGCCTACCAAACGGTACGCCGATATTATTATTCCGGAAGGCGGATATAATTTGGTCGCTATCGATCTGCTCAAGACTATTGGCAGAGCGGGGTTATTGAACGTGACGCATCGCGCATGGCGCGCCACTGGCTCTGCGTAAAGTTATACGCTTTGCTAACAATAAATTCACCCAAAATAAAGTACCGAACAAGCAGAGGGAAAAAATGCTGGAAGTGATTACAGGCGCGATGGAAGCTGGAAAAACCTGGCTGCTTTATAAGCGTATCAGCGATGCAAAATTAATGGGCAAGAAAGTGCAGGTGTTCGCTTTTCCCGTGCATAACGAACAGATCGTTTCGCGAATCGGGTTTTCATGCGAAGCCATCACCGTACCCAGCGTGGCGGAAATTGAATCCGCCTTGGAACATGATGTAGAAACCATTGCGATTGACGATGCGCAATTATTTGACGAGGAAGATCTTGCCAACTTTTGCAATAAGCATCGAACCAATATAAATATCATTATCGCGGGAGTTCATCTGAACTGCTTTAATGAAAGTTTCGGCGGCATGGTGGAATTAATGGGCAGAGCTGAAAATGTCACCGTGCTGCTTGCTGTTTGCGAAAAGTGCAAACAGCAAACCGCGCTAATTTCCCAGCGCTATCGCGATCCTGATCACAGAATTCCTATAACCAAAGACGATCCCAGAATCGAGTTGCGCAAGGAGTTCTACGCGCCGGTTTGCTGGAAATGTTATCAACCGCCAGTTTAATTTGCTCTATTGGAATTTCAAAATTTGTGTTAAAATTACTATAACAAACCTTATAAGGAGCAACGGAGTTAACAGACACTCTTCGAGCAAAGCGATTCACAGAGATTTTTTGAGGTATTAATCGGCAGCTACAAAACTAAGTTAAATCTCTGCTTGCTCCGCTTCTCGATGCAGGGGAATTGTTCATTAATCAATGCTCGCAAAAAAATGGCGCATCTTCGATTTGCGATGCAAAGTCCTTTTTTTAAAATTTAATAATGATTGTACTCGAATTAGTCATCTCACAATCCAACGAGGAGAAATAAACGACGTGTGGCAAAAAGCGGTCTCTTTTTTCGGCATTTTTGTTCTGTTGGCAATAGCCTGGCTTCTCTCGAATAATAAGAAAAAAATAAGTTATCGTGTGGTGATTTGGGGACTTCTGTTGCAGCTTATCTTTGCTATCATCATTCTGAAAACCGGTCCCGGGCAGGCAGTTTTTTTCTTTGCCCGTGCGTTTATTACAAAATTATTGAGCTTCACAGATGCCGGCGCTTCTTTTTTATTTGGGAATCTTTACATGGGTGATCCTGACATTGTGAAAAATATCGGCGTTGGTGGAACGCTTCAGCTCTGGGACAGCGCAGGTGAAAAATTCGTCAATATTGGTATTATCTTTGCCATTCATATTCTGCCGACAATCATCTTTTTTGCATCGCTCATGGGAGTGATGTATCACCTGGGCGTCATGCAAAAGATCGTCCAGGGCATGGCATGGGTTATGGCGAAATCGATGGGTACCAGCGGCGCGGAATCACTATCCGCGGCAGGAAATATTTTTGTGGGGCAAACCGAAGCGCCGCTCTTGATTCGTCCGTTTGTTTCTGAGATGACCCGCTCCGAACTGATGGCAATTATGGTCGGGGGATTTGCTACCATCGCTGGGGGCGTCATGGCAGCTTATGTTCGTTTTGGCGTGGATGCAGGACATCTGATGGCAGCCAGCGTGATGTCGGCTCCAGCAGCACTGGTCGTCGCGAAAATCATGTATCCAGAAGTTGAGGAGTCGAAGACAAAGGGTTTTGTGAAACTTGATATCGAAAAGAAAACCGCGAATATCATTGACGCGGCGGCCAATGGTGCTGCCGATGGCTTGCGTTTGGCAGTCAATGTCGGAGCAATGCTAATGGCGTTTATCGCGCTCATTGCTATGATAAATTTTTTTCTGGGAAAAATTGATGACATCGTGAATTTCATCACGTTCCATCATACTGATTTTGCATGGGATTTGAGTTTGAAAAAAATATTCGGAATTCTTTTTGCTCCGATCGCTTTTGTTATGGGCGTTGATTTTAAAGATATTCTGCAGTTCGGCAATCTGTTAGGGACAAAAATTTCTATTAATGAAATGGTCGCATACATCGATTTGGCAGGATTGAAAGGAACGATCTCAGAGCGCTCATACATTATCGGCACGTACGCATTATGTGGATTTGCAAATTTTAGCTCGATAGCCATTCAAATTGGGGGCATCGGAAGCATTGCTCCAAATCGAAAAAGCGATCTGGCAAAAATCGGACTCAAAGCCATGTTGGGTGGGGCAATCGCATCATGGCTGACTGCCACGATTGCAGGAATTTTGATTTAACTTTTTCAAGAATAATATAAATTTGATCGAGTCGTCGCTCATGGATCAACAAAACTTAAAAAATTCGATAAAGTATTTACAAGCGCAAGTCTCGCATTCGCCGGAAGTAGCCGTAATTCTCGGATCCGGACTTGGCACGCTGGCAGACGAAATTATCGATAAAATTATTATCGAATGCAAAGATATTCCCCATTACCCCGTGCCTCGCATTGCCGGGCACGCTGGCGTTTGGGTGTTCGGGAAGCTGAATGGCATCGATATCGTGGCGTTGAAAGGTCGCGTCCATACCTATGAGGGATATTCCGCCCGACACGTAACCTATCCCATTCGACTGCTGGCAGAAGTCGGTATTCGCAAATTGATTATTACGAATGCGGCGGGCGCAATCAACAAAAATTTTAAGCCAGGCGATTTGATGATCATTCACGATCATATCAATTTTTTATTTGATAATCCATTGATTGGTGACAATTCATTGTCAGCAGAACAACGCTTCACCGATCTTTCCAGTGCGTATGATAAGGATTTTATTGATCGAACGATGACGATCGGTCAGTCGCTTGAATTTCAATTGCAAAAGGGCGTGTTGATTTGTTTCAAAGGACCATCGTATGAAACCGCGGCAGAAATCCAGATGGCAAGAATCCTGGGAGCCGATGCAGGAACGATGTCCACCGTTCCGGAAGTTATCATGGCAAAGCAATTAAACATGCGGGTGCTGGGAATTTCATGTATTACGAACATGGGCACAGGAATCTCCGGTCAAAAACTGAATCATGATGAAGTCACTGAAACCGCGAATCGGATCAAAGATAAATTCGTGAAGCTGATGAAAGAGATTCTGAAGCAAATCCATGCATGGTGACATTTTGCACTTATTACGGGTTAAAATTTCATACTGATTCCATCGCTCCAAGCGATGGAATCAGTATGTCGATAAGTTTTTGCACTGAAAAATCCAACGGAAATGAGTATAATAATCCCACTGGAATACCTCGTTTAAAACTATGTTGGAAGAATTTTAAAGCAATACTATGGCGCCAAAATCGAAAAAAGGAACGCAAACCAGTTCGTTCGGTTCTCCGGGTCGAATCAACCACGATGCTTCCGCATTTTATAATAGCAAATTATACGAAGATTTGCCCCGCGAGGAGAATGGAGAATATCTTGAAAATATAATTCCGGATTCCTGCCTGAACACCATTTTTTGCAAGACTGCTGAAAACATGGAGGAGTTGCCTGATGATTGTGTTCATTTGATGGTAACCTCGCCGCCTTATAATGTCGGGAAAGACTATGACGAGGACTTCACGCTGGACGAGTACCTGGCTGTTCTCTCGCGAGTCTGGCATGAAGTGTTTCGTGTGCTCGTTCCCGGAGGAAGAGCTTGCATCAACGTCGCCAACCTGGGAAGAAAGCCGTATATTCCGCTTCATGCTTATATTATCAATGACATGCTGGAGTTAGGATTTTTGATGCGAGGGGAAATTATCTGGAATAAAGCTGCCAGCGCCAGTGGATCAACAGCGTGGGGTAGCTGGCTTTCCGCGGCAAACCCGACATTGCGCGATATTCACGAATACATTCTGGTATTTTCAAAAGCGAATTTTGGGAGAAAAAATCCAACTAAAAGGGAAAATACGATAACAAAAGAAGCATTTTTAGAATTCACCAAAAGCATCTGGACGTTTCCCGCGGAATCAGCCAGTAAAATTGGACATCCAGCTCCATTTCCAGTTGAATTGCCGCATCGACTCATTCAGCTCTACACGTTTGAACATGAGGTAGTGCTTGATCCCTTTATGGGGAGTGGACAAACAGCTATCGCCGCGCTCAAAGCCAACAGGCAGTTTGTAGGCTATGACATCGATAAAAATTATGTCGAATTAGCTGAAAAGCGAATTAATGAATTTCGTATCAAATTTAAAAATCAGAAGGCGTTTGATTTTTGAAAATAAAAGCCCATCAAAATTCAAATTCAAACCAGGCGCAGAACGCGTGGATCACAATTTACCTGAAAATGTGGAAATTATATCTTCATGCCCGAAGATTTTTGATTGTATTGCTCATTGAAGTTAGAAAATTCAGAGCCTTCCATATCATCAAGCTTTATTTAATCTACCCATTTTCCTGGAAGCAGCGAGTCGCCTTGCTGGAATTTAAAAAAAGATACGCGGATGCGATTGATCTCTGCAAGAAAAAGCTTCAGCAGATGAAAACTCCGGGACCAAAATTTGCGTCTGAAATTTATGAATTCCTGGGAAGAAATCAGCGCAATCTCAACCAGCTTGATGACGCATTCAGCTCATTCCTGACTGCCCAGGAATTCAATTCAAAATCACCATCATTGTACTACGAAATCGGACTCATTCATTTTATGAAGCGGGATTATTCGGCAGCCAGGCGATCGATGGAAACCGCGATAAAACGAGGCTATGATACTGCATCATTGCGGATTCACCTGGGAAAAGTGTACTATCAAATGGGGATGTACAATCGGGCTGAAGATTGTTTCACACGGGTTTTGAATGTGTATCCACGGGAGGGGAGTATTCATTTTCTGCTTGGGATCGTTTATAAAAGCAAGGTTGACTATCAATTAGCCATTCAAGCGTTTAAAAAAGCAATCGAATATGGGAGCGATCAGAAAGAAGAACACCTCGGACTGGCTGAAATTTACACACGACTCGGATATTGGCGCGAGGCGATCCAGGAATATAAGCAAATACTTGATTTCGATCCGGATAATTTTATAGCCCATTATTTTCTCGGTCGCATCTATGAAATTTTAGGCTTTGAAGATAATGCGATTCATGAATTTATCCAGGCAAATAAAATAAGCCCTGATGACGAGGATACCAAACAAAAACTGACACAACTGCTTTCCAGTCCGGTCACCAAAGTTGAATATTAGGCATCGAAAAGAACTGCACATACAAGTTTCACAGCGAAAGGGAAATTGACCAATGCAACTCAACAAACTGATAAAGGTAGCCAAAGGAGATTCACCGGTCGATCTGCTGCTAAAAAATGTAAATTTCATCAATGTTGTTTCCGGCGAAATTTACCCCACGGATATCGCTATCGTGGATCAATTCATCGCCGGAATTGGAACTGGCTATTCAGGACGTGAAGAATTGGATTTGACAGGACTTTATGCTGCCCCGGGTTTCATCGATGGCCACGTTCATATTGAAAGCTCGATGGTCACGATATCCCAATTCGCCCGGGCAGTGGTGCCACTGGGCACGACTTCTGTAATTGCTGATCCACATGAAATTGCCAATGTCATGGGCTATGAAGGCATTCGGTTCATGATGGAATCGGCAAAATACAATCCATTGAATGTTTTCTTTATGCT
>JALOPY010000190.1 GCA_025453735.1 bacterium
ATCACTTCCTTCCAGACGATGCTGGCAGCCGCATTCGAACTGGCAGAGAGCATATGATCCACCCATTCATAGAGTGAAAACACATCGCCTTCGCGTGCCAGGCGAGACTTTGACGCATTAGTTTCAGGGTCGAATACCGGCACTTCATGAGTGTCAACATGAATCCACTTATCCGCCTCGACCATTCGGGTGCGCAAAAGCTCGCTCCGTTTTGCCGTTGAATCGGGATATAAATTTTTTAATTCCGTGAACAGCGCGGCGGCAATGGCTAATTTGCCCACGCTTCCCGGTGGGAACTGCCGATCAGCCTGACGTTTGGCAAATCGAATCGGCTTGCCCGGCGTAATATCCACCACGGCGATGGAATAGCTTTCATGCCGATTGGGAAACAGTGAATCGATCTTTTTTTGCAGCAGGGGATCGACATCGGGCAATTGGTTCAGGCTGTCGCCCCGCGCGTTCATTAAATTCAATTTGATATCGTTATAAGACTTGAGTGCACCCGCGGGCGGCTTGGTGCCTTTCAATTTTCCTTCGACAATTAAGCTCAGCCGAAGGATGCGACGGATTCCGGTCCATTGATAGCCATCGATCGGGTACCCGCAAAACGCCTCGCTGTTAGCGAATAAAATCAGTAATGAAATTGTGATGAAGATTTTAATTTTTTTCATATTCAGAACCCTTGCACCATACCTGCCACGCACTTTGAAAGTGCGTGACTATTATTCTATCTTTGATTTATCGGCTCGTTCAATGGGATATCCATGTCTTTATCCACCTCCGGATCGAGCGACAGGAGATAAGCCGATGATTTCGCACGCTTATTTTCCACGTAGGGTCGCACCTGAAACAGCCAGATCGCGTTGTCGAGAATTCCCAGCTCGATGTCAAACGGTCCCTCGGTTTCTATTCCTGGCGCGCCTGGTAATTTCTTCCTGACTTTCGCTGCCAACTCCCGAAGGTTTGCCAGATCAGCTTCGATTAAAATCGGTTGATTCAAAAATGTTGTGGGCTTTTGCGTTCCTCCCATTGCTGGCAGGCTGATGAATCGCGTTTCCCGAGCTGGCGAAAGCAGCATGTCCCGTCCATCGTTTCGCAGCAGATAGGATTCCGCACTCTGTCCCTCCACCGCGCCGCCTGCGCCTCGATTGAATGCAATCGTTACATCTTTGCTATCGCCGCTGGAGACGCCCGTTGTGATCATAACGCCCGATTTCTGAACATTCACGCTGGGGATGATCAAAATCGATGGATAAACATTTTCAGGATTCAACAGAAATTTCTGACGCCAGCGATAGCTTCGCTCCGAATAGGGCGATGCCCAGACATCCCGAATCCCCTGCAAAATTTTCTCGCGATCCACCACATTGAAGACCGTCAAATTCAATCCTGCTCCGGTGAAATCTTTCAAGTCCTCCATATTCGTATCGCTGCGAATGAAAACGGGAATGCGTCCCATCTCGGCTCCCAAAATCTCGGAAAACTGTTCCACCAGCGCGTCCGTAAATTCAGGGAGCAAATTGATTTTTTTAATACCCTCGCGCAGTTGTTCCAGTCGTTGCAGCGTCACCTTTTCAATATCTGGCTCGCTCACGCCGCTTGCTTGTGCCTGGTGCGCGATGTTGAATGTCTCCTGCAAAAATTGCCAGTAGGTTTGCGAACCTTCCGGCATCATCTGATCCATGTGCTGGCGAAACATCCCGAACGGAATGACGATTCCTTCGACCACTTTATCCGGGAAAAGCTTTTTGAGCTGACCCAAATTTGCAGCTTTGGGACCGCAAATCTTTCCAGAGTCATACGCCCGAACTTTTCTAAGGTTTAGCAAATCGACCTGTTTCAGGTTAATCTTATCGACTGGCACTGAAATTTTGTCGTCACTTCGCTTTTGAACTGCAACCAGCGCTTGTTCTTCCGCGGTCATTTGCTGGGCAGGCTTCATAATCACCGTTCCTCGCGGAGAAACTGCATAAAAAACCTTCTGCCCGGAAAATGGGAGCAGATCGTTTAAATTCTGCTGCGAAATATTGGCGTTGGGGATCCCCAAATTTTTGCAGAGCAACTGCACATGGGAAACCATATTCCCTTCCGAAACCGTGGCAATGCCTGCTACGGGTTTTAAATCCATTGGGGGACGGAGCATGACATAAATTTTTTGAGCTGAAAATTCAACTTGCTCCGGCGCTTCGGAAATGACCTGCAATTCACCAAACGCAAATCCAGCATTTAATCCACGAACCTGATTCTGATTCGAGATTCCCATGACATTGTTCGCTATGCCTGAAAATCGCGCCTCGATATCGGATAATTTTCCCGTCACCTCGCCAAGACTCAGCAAAATCGATGACCGAATGCGATCATCAATAAAACTTGAAATCAACGGCTCAAAGCCATAGAAGATGTTAATCGCCGGATCATAATTTGCCCGCACCATTCCCGCGCTCCATTCCACGGCACGGACCGAATAATCAACTTTCTCCCGAAATTGTTCCAGCGTCATGGTTTCATCCTGAATTTGCGGCTGCAAAATTGGCTTGATTGTTTCCCATTCCCAGGTTTCGATGAATCCGCAGCCAGCCGCTGCCTTTGCAAGGGTGTAATTTTTCTGCAACAGCTCACTGAGTTTTTCAATTCGCCAGCCATGAACACTGCGAAATAAAATGGCTTCCAATTCATTGGATAGATCGATCAATGTCAGTCGGTCGCCTGGCTTCGCGACAGTAAGCAAATCGATCCGGATTGCCCATAAAAGGTCGGCAAGCTCTTTTAAGACACTGTGCAGCAAAATCCGGCTATTTACGCTTGATAAATCGGCGGCGCTGTAACGATTGATCAAGCCCTTCAATTGAGTTGTTAGATAATGAGATGCTGGAAGGTTGTTGAGATATTTTTCAAGCGATTGAAGGTTGGTCAGCTTATATGCCTGCTCGATATTTTGCTCCAGAGTTTTCAGCATTTTATCGATGCTGGCAGATATTGTATCCTGGCTTTTTTGACGAAACGTCCGGACTCGCTGGAGGTCGCTGGCATCGGGCTGACCATGAATTTTCACCCGAATGTCAATGAACGATGGCAATGAATCCGAAATCGTTTTGGAGACCGCACGAATTTTATTCATTCGATTATCATTCGCAGCGTGCGGAAGATCCCTGGCTGCCTGACGCACCAGGAAAAATTGGGTAGTCACGATTTCATCCTGGGAAAGCAACCAGGTCAAAAATTTAATTCCCCAGGCTTCCTCATCTTCCACCTGAATCGCGCCTCGATAAAATCGTGCCCGCCGAAAAATCCAGCCATCATCGATTGCCTGCAAATATTTCTCCATCTGGTATTGTTTCAGGCGGGAGTTTTGATCCTCAGCATCCCAGAAATCCTGCATTGGAGTTCCAGCCAGAATTTGTCCCAGGTAGATTTTATTTTCTTCGGCAATTTTCTGTACGATGTTCTTATGAAGCGCATGTTGAATCCCGCCAGGCTGAGGACAGCGCTGTTGCGGCAAAACAATCGATCCATCAGGACAAAACCAGCGAATCGCCTGATAGGGACCCCGAAAATCTTTTTTGAAAGATTGAATTAATTTTTGAATCTCGCTATGAGCGACAGGCTGTGAAAACAATGACGTGACCTTCAAAATACTAAAGACGAGAAAAATAAGAAAAAAATAGTTTCGCTTTATCATGGCTTTCTGCTTATTATTTTAAATTCTGTCAGGTGCAAATTCTAAAAGTTGGTAATGCGAAATTGATATTTCCAATTAGCACCAGAATAAATTATGGTGTTAGTTCACATCGTATTGACACAAACATCATGATTTATCATGGTGCTTGTGAGTAACCAATAAACTCTTTAAACCGTTTTAACGGTTTTTACCAACTTTTGGGAATTGCTCCCAATTCTACCTATTATATGACGATTGCATTACATGAAAATCCAGCCTGATCGAATTGAATACTTTGAATGAACACGCTTCTGCTGACTGGCTAATGATCACGCTGATCGCTGCTTCACAAATGATCCGCGTGAATTTTCGATTCTTAATTTTCATCTTATTGAACCTGAAAATTGACATTGAGTTTCAAAAACCTGAGAAAATACTTGTAAAAATAGATAATTTTTAATATATTAAATAGAGTATGAAACTGGAAACGATTAATGATAACAATGCTATTGCAAGCGTGACAATAATTTTCTAACAGGTTATAATTTAATGTCCAGAACAAACATCCAATAATTTTTCAAGGAGGCGATCATGCCAAAAATGAAGCTGAATATTTTCGTGTTTATTACTATTCAGACTTTGCTGACAGTTACACTTTTCAACTCAGTTTTAGGACAGGATTTAAAGACTGCGCTCTTCTCCGAAGCGAATGCGGCAATGCAAGAAGCTCAAAATGCTAAGGCAAATATTCTGGCTCCCAGAGTGTACAGCGAAGCGATCGAGCTGTATCAACGGGCAGAAGCTGATTTAAAGAGAGAGAAAAATCTGGATGACATCAGGAGAAACCTGCGGCTGGCAACGGTTCGATTTCAGAAGGCAAAAGAAGCCGCTCAATTAGCCACGATGATCTTTGAATCGGCCATCCAGTCGAGAAATGACGCCATCGCGGCTGAGTCACCTAAATTCGCTTCGAGTCATTGGCAGAAATCAGAGGAAAGATTTGCCGACGCTGCCAGAACGCTGGAAGAGGGGGAAATGAAAGAGGCGAAAAACAAAGCTTCCGAAGCTGAATCTTTGTTCCGGGAAGCAGAACTTCAAGCCATAAAAATAAATTATTTGAACGAGGCTTATTCACTTTTCAAAAAAGCAGAGAAACTGAAAGTCGAAGAATATGCACCCAAGACTTTGCAGACTGCAAAAAAAGTCGTGAAACAAGCTGAAAAAGAATTGAGCGAAAATCGCTATGATACCGATGAGGCGCGTGATCTGGCGAAACAGGCAAAATACGAAGCCAATCATGCAATCTACCTGGCGTTTCTGATCGAGAAAATGAAGAACGAAAAAAAGACCTGGGAAGACCTGCTGTTGGATTCGGAAGTTCCATTGAAGCAAATTTCCGAAACGATCGATGTAGTGCCAGCATTCGATAATGGCGTTCAAAAACCAACTAATGACATCATCAAAGTCATTCAGAATTATCAAAAAAATATCAGTGATTTGAATTCAAGTTTATATGATGCAAATCAGCAAATTGCCTTGCTCGAACAACGAACCTCCGAGCTACAAAATCAAAATGGCGAATTGCGCAAGAAATTGGGTGGGATCGAGACGGAAAAATCAGCGCTGGAGAAACGACTGGAAACCCAGGCAAAAATCCGGGAACAATACGCTGCAGCCGAAAATTCGTTTGCTCCCAACGAAGCCATCGTGCTTCGCGATGGCAATGACCTGATCTTTCGCCTGATCGGCTTGAGTTTTCCGGTGGGAAAATCCACTATCGATCCGAAATATTCTAACTATTTCTTGAAAATCCAGCAAGCCATCAAGCTATTTCCCAATGCGAAAATCACCATCACCGGACACACCGATGCTTATGGCAGCGATGCGTCGAATTTAAAGCTGTCGCAAGATCGGGCTGAAGCAGTCAAAAATTATTTGTTGGAAAATATAACCATCGATGCAAGGGACATCGAGGCGATTGGCTATGGCGAAAGCAAGCCGATTGCCACCAACGAAACAGAAGAAGGTCGGGCGAAAAATCGAAGGATTGAGGTGGTGATTCATCCAAATTTGGGAGCCAATTTATAGGCGGACAGATTTCA
>JALOPY010000191.1 GCA_025453735.1 bacterium
ATACTGGCAGGGGGAGCGCAAAATGATTCCTGATTTCGATTTTATTCGACCTGAAAATATTGCAGACGCATTAGGCTGTCTTGCTGAAAATAATGACCATGCAAAAATTATTGCTGGCGGAACGGACATCATGCCGGGATTTCAGCAAGGCGCTGCCCGATTTCAGCATATCAAAAAGCTGATCGATGTTTCTTGCATTGATGAATTGAAAATTATTAAAGAGCAAGATCAAAATATCATCATTGGGGCAGGCGTCACATTTTCAGAATTAGCATGCCATTCTTTAATTAAAGAAAAATTGCCCATCCTCGCGAAAGCAGCATCATCAGTTGGCAGCGTTCAAATTCGGAATCGAGCGACGATTGCTGGGAATTTCATTAACAATGCGCCGTGCGCGGATAGCGTTCCTCCGTTGTTGGTGTACAACGCTAAAGTAAAGGCGCTTTCATTGAAAATGGAACGAGAATTTTCACTGGAGCAATTACTGGCAAAAGCGTATCGGACCAATCTCATGGCAGACGAATTAGTGACGCAACTAATTTTGCCGATTCCATCCTGTGAATACCAGGGCGATTTCTATAAATTAGGCAGAAGAAGGGGAGTCGCAATCAGCCGAATCACTTTAGCTCTGCTGCTGAACATTGAAGATTCTGTGATCAATGACATCCGAATCGCCAGTGGGGCTGTGACCCCGATTGGAATGAGGTTTTCAGAATTAGAGTTTTCAGAATTAGAGCAATTTTGCAATGGAAAACAATTCAATAATCAGCTATTTAAAATTCTGGCTCAAAAATTGGGAGAGCAGATTGTTGAAATTACCGGATTACGATGGTCAAGCGCATACAAGCTTCCTGTCGTTCAGCAGATGTTTTTTCAATTGATCTCGAATATAAAAGAGAAATTTGATGATGTTGACGATTAACTTTATGTTGAATGGAAAATTAACAACACTTCAAACCGCAGCAAATCGCCGGCTAATTGATCTTTTGAGAGAAGAATTGAAATTGACCGGTACAAAAGAGGGCTGCGGAATAGGTGAATGCGGTGCCTGCACTGTATTGTTCAATCAAAAAGCAGTAAACGCTTGTTTAATTTTGGCCGGGCAGGTCGATGGCGCTGAAATTATTACTGTTGAGGGATTGGCAACCAATGGCTCGTTTCATTTTCTGCAGGAAAGCTTCATTAAATCTGGCGCGGTTCAATGCGGATTTTGTACCCCTGGAATGTTGATGTCGGCCTATGCTCTATTATTAGAAAATTCAGCTCCTTCTGAGGATGAAATAAAAGATGCGATTGCGGGTAATCTTTGCCGCTGCACCGGGTATAAACAGATCATTGAGGCAATTCAAAAAACCGCTGAAGCGATGGCAATTAACCAGCCCAAATAAACAAGGAAATAAGAATTCGGGTATGAGGAATAAATCAAAATCCTTTTGGCATGGAAAATCTGTTTTGGTCACTGGCGCTTCGTCTGGTCTCGGAAGCGCGATTGTGGAAGCCCTTGCGCCCTATCAAATAAATTTCTGTCTCTTAAGTCGTCGGGAAAAAGAGTTGCAGGAATTAGCAGCCAGGCAGAAAAATAGCGGCAGCAACTTCTGGATCAGGGCGTGTGATGTGCAGAGACGGGAAACAGTCTATTCTGCGATAAACGACTTCTTCCACGAAACAGGCAGACTTGATGTCGCCTGGGTGAATAGCGGCATCGGCACTAATTCCTCTTTTCAAAAATGGAATTGGGAAAAAGTCGAATCAGTTATTGACACCAATTTAAAAGGAGCAATTTACACTATTCGGGCCTGTCTCGAAATCATGGTACCCCAAAATTCAGGAACGATCATTGGCATCGGTTCTGCTGTAGCACTGCGGGGAGTGCCGACACGCGGAATTTATGGCTTGACGAAAATCGGTCTCGAATATTTCATAGAGAGCCTCGCAGCCGAGTTGCCACAAATTCAGTTCACCTTGATTCATCCCGGTTTCGTGGATACACCGATCAACCAGGGAAGCTCCCATCATCGAATCTGGTTGATGACGCCAGAAAAAGCTGCGCAGTTGATGATCAAAGCAGTCGGGCAACGAAAAAAAGTTTATATTTACCCGGTTCGAATGAAATTGCTGTTTCATTTTATGCGCATGCTTCCCCTGCCAATTTATTTGTGGCTTGCCCGCAAAATTATTAAGGAACATTACCGTGAAAAATCATCTGCGCAAGACTAATTAATATGTGCTATGTTATCGTTGGTTGCAAAGGAACGATGTTCATGCCCGCGCGATTCCTTTTTAGCGGCATAAAATTTTCCTGGCAATTTAATGATTTGCTTAAAATCAATTGAAATATTAAAATTAAAATTTGGCTTCAACAATTCCAGCACTTTGAGCCAGGTTTCGTTTTTCTTTTTCCAGGTGCGATTTAGTTTACGGGCATAGAATCCGATTAATACAGACTCCCATCTAAATTTCAATCCTTGTTTCGCTAATTGCCGCAAAGAATAAAATGCCTGATGACCTTTAATCTGCGCTCGTTGTATTTGATCGATGGACAGGTGTCTGGATTCAAAGACGGCATGATGGGCATCGTATAAAGTCCAATCGAAAAATTTTATTTTATTCGCTCCTTTCAATTTCTCAAATGTTGCGGTTCCTGGAAACGGAGTGAGGATTAGAAATTGAACAGTGCTGATTCGACTGCGAGCAACGAAACGAATGGTCTCTTTGATGGACGCTGGTTTATCATTTTCAAAGCCAAACACGAACATGCCGTGGACATGGATATTATTTTTATCCAGCATTTTGATTGAATTTTTAATATCCTCGATGGACTGCTGCTTTTTCATGTCTTTTAAATTTTCTGCATCGATGGATTCGAATCCAATAAATACTGTCGAGCATCCTGCTGCGCGCATGAGTTTCACAAGCTCCGGATCTTTCGCAACATCGGCGCGCACCTGGGTTGACCATTGGAATTTAAATTGTTCTTTAATCATTGCCTTTAACAGTTCTTTCGCCCGTTTGCGATTGGCAGTGAAATTATCATCATAAAAAAAGATGATATTTTTCTTATCATCGTAGGCTTTCAACTCATTGATAATATTCTCCGTCGAACGATATCTTAATTTTTTGCCGAACATTCCGGTGACCGAGCAAAATTCACAATGAAACGGACAGCCGCGTGATGTCTGAAACGGAACGATTTTATAGCCAAATGTTCGCCGGATTCCATTGTTGATTAACGAGAAATCAGGGTAGGGGAGTGAGTCTAAATTTTCGTTCAATTTCCCGATTGGATTATGTATGATTTTGCCATCGCTTTGAAAGGATAAATTTGGAATTTCAGAAAAATTTCTAGTGGTCTGCCATTCCCTGATAAACAGGGGCAGGGCAGTTTCAGCTTCGCCGCGAAAGACAAAATCACAATGCTCTAGCGCTTCTTCGGGCATATAACTGACATGGGGTCCTCCCATGATGACAAGGATTCCCAATGCTCGAATTTGATCTGCTAATGTATAGGCACGAGGAGCGGTTGAAGTGATTGTTGAAATTCCCACGATATCCGCGGATTGAATACATTCAAAATCTAATTCTTCATTTTCTTCGATGATCACGCGCGCTTCCCAGCCTAACTTTTTCATGATCGTCGCTAAAATCAGAGTTCCCAACCGGGGAATGACAAATTTTGAGAAGATATGCAAGTTGGGTGATTTCGGTTCGATGAAGACTATTTTAGGGCGAGATGATGTGTTCACTATTTTTTCTCCTTCGATTCATCAGTGGTTTTTAATTGAGTTAATTTGCTTTCAAATTGTCGAATTTCTTTTTCTTTCTTTTTGAGCAATTCTTCCCAGCGATGGATTCCTTCTTTTAGCTGATTCATTTTATCATAAAACAGCTTGATTCGCTCGCTCATTGTTTGCAGCTTGAGCTTAGTATCTTCATACGAAAAAGCCTGAAGCGATTTCTGAATTGCTAAAAAGTCTCGAAAAAGATTGGAGGTCTCTTTGATTTCATCCAGGGTGTAACCAAACAATTGGAGATCCTGAATCAGTTGGCAGAGATAGATCCAGTAATCGGCATACAGCCGAAATCCGCCATCAGACCGCGTGTCTGGCTCGACAATCCCACGTTCTTCCCAGAATTTCAAAGTTCGCGGATTAATGTTCAGTCGGTTTGCCAACTCACCAACAGTAAGATATTTGACCTTTCTTGAATCCTGGTCTCGTGCAGCTCCAGCGGCTGGAAGTCCGACTTTTTTGAGGATTTTTTCAATCGCTTCGATTGAGTAGCCCATTCCAAGGAACTGTTTTATTTGTTCGATCTGCTGGATTGTTTGTTTATCAAACACCAGCACGTTCTCATCCACCGTTCCTAAAGGTTTGACAAGCTTGCGTTCCATTATCTTTTGAAGCACATTTTGATCAAGAGCAGTCTGTTCAACAATTTCTTTTGTCGTAATAATTTCTTTTGCCATAAAGTCACCAGTGTAATGATACTTTAAATGATATTAATTGACAGTAACAGTATACGTATATTAAATGAAAATGTCAAGTGTTTTATGTAAAACTAATGTAAAAGCATACTCGAAGCTGAAATTTTGTTGTTAACAATTCAATCTGGAGATAACCACTGGATGTTTTTCACAAATGACAAAACCGTTAAACTTGAAAAATATGTTGCAATTAAAAAAAAAATCGTTTACATTCTGGCAAATCAAATTATCACACTGAAAGACACAACAGGAGGTGCAAAATGGCTTCCAGGATTATTGCAGCAATTTCAATTATTTTTATCGTGATATGTTTTGCAGCTTCGGTGGGAGTGACAGCCGAAGGATACTGGAACAGCAGTCGCGATTATGAGCCAGTTGTTTTAAAAGGACTTGACATTAAAAATATCGTTTCTGTGCCGATTAATCAAATCTACTTGTACAAATACAATCTCGCTCAAAATCTCTGGACACCGATACCATTTCAAATCGATCAAAAAGATGATTCGTCTCATTATTGGCTTCCAGCGCCAAACGATACGCTTGATACGAATGACGAAGTCGTCTTTATGGCGCGAGACATGGGCGACAAAGCGCCGGATAATACATTTTGGATTAATGATCCCGAATCCCGAAAAAACGAACGCATCGAGCTGGCGGTGATCGATACGCTTGATAGCCGCCAGGCATGGATTTACATTTACCAGTCAAAAAATAGCCTTGCATTAGCTTCAGAATCATACATGAGCTACAGCCCGGATAGCAAAAGTGCCGGAGCAGATACGGTTTTTGCTATGACTTATATTGAAGGTAATTCTGATGGTGGCATTCAGGAATATTGGTCGCTGCCATTGGGTTCCGGCGTCGATATTTTAGATCGATTAAAAGTGCGTCTCGGAATGCTTCTGTACAATTTTATCCCGTTTACCGCAAGAGAAGACCTGCTAGAGACTTATTTTGTAAAAATAGAAAAGAAGGTTGGACCAGTCCGCGTGATACGTGATGTTTTTTGGAACATCGATTTAAGCTCTCTTGGCGTTGATCCTTTTTTGTTCGACCTTTTGCTTTACTATTATCCTTTTAGCATCGAATCCGGCGGCGTTTCTGGAACATTTCAACCCGACGATCACATCTCGCTTATTCGTCAATCATTCGACTTGAATCCAGCAGCAGCAGGTATGAAATTTTATAATCCCAATAATGCCAGCGGTCTGACTATCGACGGTACTGGCAATAGTGATGGTATTGATGATAGCATTAATGACAGCCCTGATGTAAACTGGTATTTGATAACAGGTAGTCAGGGCACAATCGCATTCGTCTTTTCATTATCTCCAATCGGTAATGAACAGGTATTATACTATTATGATAACAATGAAGTTTTGAAAGAAGAGGAAGATACCGGGGATAGGATGTCCTGGGGCGACACCGGAATCGAAATCTCCGGCAAAGATATATCAGGAAGGATCAGCTATAACTACCAGGCATTTTATTTAGAGGCGAATCGCGCCTTTAGCCTGGGTGATTCATTGGCTGCTAACTTTAAATCGCCGATGAAAATCCGCGTAGAATCGAATTTCTATGTGCCTGTCGAATTGGCAACTTTTCGAGCCATCGAAACCGAGGGAAAAGTTCTGCTGGAGTGGATAACTGAATCTGAATTAAATAATTTTGGATTTGACATCCAGCGAAAAGCAGATGAGGTAAGCGGATGGCAACAACTTGGTTTTATCGAAGGAAAAGGCACAACGGCAGCGCCACAAAAGTACACGTTCATAGATGAGTCGGTCAACGTTGGAGCGTATTATTATCGATTGAAGCAGATCGAGTCAGTCAACGTTGGAGCGTATTATTATCGATTGAAGCAGATCGATTTTGACGGCAGTTTTGAATTTTCCGACGAGTTGTTCATCGAGATTCAGCCGCCCAATGCGTTTGTGCTTTATCAAAATTATCCCAATCCATTCAATCCGGAGACAATAATTCATTACCAAATTCCAGAGCTAATGCGCGCCTCTGTGCCTGTCGAGATTAAAATTTTCAACCTGTTGGGCGATGAAGTGAAAACCCTTGTCCAGAAAGACCAGGGAGCAGGTTTTTACTCCGTAACTTGGAATGGCAGAAACGATCAAGATGAAAGCGTTGCAGCAGGAACATACATTTATCAACTAAAAGCTGGTAGTTTAGTTCAAGCCAAAAATATGTTAGTGCTGCAATAGAATTTAGCAATCTAACGCTAACATAAAAAACCACAGTCAGAGAACTGTGGTTTTTTATTTTACACAAATTTACAATACTCGACAACCTGTGATAAAGAAGGATACATCAAATGAAAAAAATTGATTTGAAAAAAGACCTCAGACACCTGTTCAATCCATCCGCAAAAAAAGTCGAAATCGTCGTTGTTCCGAAAATGAATTTTTTGATGATCGATGGCAAAGGCGATCCGAACACGTCCCAGGATTTCAAAGATGCTGTCGAAGCAATATTTGGCTTGTCCTACACCATAAAATTTATTGTGAAAAAAAGCGAGCTGGCAATTGACTATGGCGTCATGCCTCTGGAAGGATTGTGGTGGACTGATAACATGTCCAGCTTCACAATTGAAGACAAATCGTCCTGGAAATGGACGCTGATGATTATGCAACCTGAATTTATTACCCTGGATTTGGTTGACAAAGCCAGCGAAGGGCTGGTACGCAAAAAAAATCCTGCAGCTCTCGGCAAAATTCGATTTGAATCATTTGTAGAGGGAAAATCCGCCCAGGTCATGCACATCGGTCCATTTTCTGAGGAAGGTCCGACAGTGAAATTAGTTCATAAGTTTATTAAAGAAAATGGATCCGAGATTAGGGGCAAGCATCATGAAATCTACCTGAGCGATATTCGAAAAGGTGATCCTGCTCGATGGAAAACAGTTATTCGCCAACCGTTTAAGTAGCGGCTTATTGAATATTGATTCCATCCGCATGAGTCGGATGGAATCAATATTTTACTGGCATGCTTTCTTAATTGCTTCATTATCGCCCCATTTAAAATCAAAAAATCACGCCCCCACGCATGAAAGTGAACTGACTAAATGCTTGACTTTGAAAAAAGTATTTGATATATTTAGCACAAATTAAAAATAAGGATGATCACGTGAAGAAAAAAATAATCCTATCGATATTGTTCTGGTTCGTAGTTATTCCAGCCACTATTTTTAGTCAGGAGTGGAGCGAATCGCGCAACCATGAAACGCTGGTTTTTACTGGAAATTCGATTTCAAGATTGGAGACGGACTCAATCAAATATTTATTTTTATACTCGTTCCGGGAAGCAGATAATTCCTGGCGGGAAATAACTATGCAAATCGATGAAATCGCGCCGAATGTTGGCTATTTTGGCAAAGCGACCGACTATAATAAGATATTGGATCTGGATGATGAATTTGTATTTATGGTACAGGATGCGGGCGATTATGCGCCGCCAACCAGTTGGATCGATGATGCAGATTCCCGTAACTATTATCGGCACCAGTTTGAGATCATCAATCCCGATAATCCTTCGCTGAAAAAATATGTCTATGTTTATCGATCCAGCACCTTATCGCATGATCCATCATTGCCTATCTATTACATAAAATATGTTGCGCCGACTGCTGGATATTCTGATACGGTCAAAGCGATGTCCTATCTTGAAGGTCATAACACAAAAGGAATTCCCGATGTCTGGAGAGTAGCAGACACTTCCGGCATATATGGACCTGATTTTCTTGATCGACAAAAGGCACGCGCGAATGGAAAATATAAATGGTATTTGCTTTCAATCGATTATAAAATGACCGAAAATGATCTCATCGTCAGCAAATTTGAATATAAACGAGGTCCGATTCGAATCATTCGAGACATTTCTTATAAAGCCCAATTAAGCGGACTGGAAGCAAACATTGGGACGTTTCAATATCGGTTTTATCCTTATCAGGTTGTCTCATTGGGCGCGGATAAGAAATTGGAATCGGAATATGGCGTAAAGCTTATCCGGCAGTCATTCGACCTGGATAGCACAGCAATCGGCATGAAATTTCACAATGCCGATAATACGAATATTCCGATTGATGGGGCAGGGGATGCCATCAATGATACGCTCTATCAATCTCCTGTGATGAACTGGTATATGTCTTCCGGAAGTCCCGGAACTGTTGTGATGCTTAACGAATTTACTCCGCCTG
>JALOPY010000192.1 GCA_025453735.1 bacterium
ACATTTTTAGAAAACTCCACAATCTTTTCTTTGCAGTCATGCGATCCGATCGATCGAATTGCTTGCTGCTTAAATTTTTCCTGTGAGGATTGATAAAATTGAAAACTTAACCACTCCACGCTTTGATCTGAAGATGCCTGACCTAGCCAAAACATGGGTCTGATTTCTTGATCGAAACTTTTTGAGAGATTCTGAACATAGACCTGGTATAGACAGGGACGACCCGATTCCAGGGAATAATCTAAAAGTATAGCTAAACGAGCTGAGTGCAAGGCGTGGTTCATGTCATTTTTTTCAGCCGCGTTGTCAACGTCTCTCGGAGATATCTTTTGCAATAGCTGTTTTTTTTGAATGGTTACTATAGTGGATGCATTTACTTTGTGAACAGAATTTTGTTGATCTTCAAACAGAATTTGGCAAAGACTTTTATTGTTGGAGTCTGACAATGCAAGAGCTGTCGCTTGTTCAAATTCTATCTTCGAGGTGCTGATCGTATAAACCAACCAGATTTTTTTGCCGTCAAATTTTCGCGATGCCAGTTTGAGTGCAAAATTAATTCGGGTAGCTAAATCCAGATTTGGATCAGCGAATACCCTGTTAATTTCATTGCAATATCCAACTCCGAGACAGTTAAAAATAACTACAACCTGCAAAATGGATAAATGGCAAATCATGCGATTTTTAAGAATATTGTTCATTCTGAATAATCTCCAGCCATTGAATTTTTAAAGGGATGTCCAGTAAATTTAAAACAGGTCGGTGTGGATAGGAATCTGATTAGATTGAATTACGAACAGGTTTTAATGATAACGTGAAAAAATGAAAATCGAACCGCGTTAGCGCATTCAATTAAGTATTGGGAAATATTTTAATTTCCTGGTTATCCAGATCAGTCAAATTGAGGCATCCTATCTTAACCATCCCAATATCATCTGTGGAAAATTGTTTTTCGATCGATTGAATCTGAAGCCGTACATTTCGATATAATTTTTCGTGGTGTGCGAACAAATATAATGTTGTCTCATTATTAGACACTTCTTGTATTGCACGGATAAATATTTCGTTATCATAAATTGGTATGCATTCCAAATCTTCGACATCAATCGAATCACCTTCTGTATCAGTCGAAAAAACAACTTCGGATTGATAGGATAGATATGGCAGGTTTTCTCTCTGGTTCACTGGATGCAACAAAATACCAACGAGGGTGATTTTTTTCCCTTCAATATCATGAACGACTTTGAATATGGAGCTATTGACAGGTTTGCTTTCCTCTTCCATAAAGATGGCATAGAACTGTTGCAACTCTGCTGCTTTAGCCTGACATTTACGACAGGATTCTATATGACGGGAAACACTTTCCCGCTCAGTAGAAGGTAAACTATCAGTGACATAAGCTTCAATGAGGTAAGCTTTAGGGCATTTTTTTGTCTGTATTTTACTCATGATCGATAATTAGAATCGCATTTAATGAATCAACTTGTAAAACTTATCGCGGCGCAGATCTTGATAAATTAAGTTTTCACAATATTCTCATGAATGCGTAAGTTCTACTTTCCAACTATTGGATTCAAATATCTTACTTTATTTTACATCTCTACATACAGACAATGTTCCCCGTTTACGTAAAATTACAGTAATTCTTTTAGTCTTTTTCTTAAGGATTTTTTCGTTATTTTAACTAAATATTCAAAAATCGACCGCTCCTCCTCTCGGTACTGTTGTTGAGAAAGTTCCGGGATATAACGCCTTAAATATCTGAAGTTAGAATCTGTCTCCTTTCCTTGTGTTAATTCGTTGACAAAGTCAACAATTGCCTTGCAATAGATTTCTGCCTTTTCAGGAGTAATTTTTTCCTTTTTTAAATATTGGTGGTTAATTTTAAGATGGATTATATCAATGATGCACTGGTTGACTTTTTCAATCTCCTTGGCTTGAAGATCGCTCAATGGTGAATTCATATCAACATCATTTGACAATTTTTCGCGAACGTGTTGAAATGTGACGTCGCGAATTATCGAGGCGATGACATCGATTGCCAAATAGCCCTGGTATTCAGGAAAATTACCAACGATCGCCAACATTTTCTTTATCATGCTGGCAACTGAATCTGACGGATCATACGTTTCCAGAAAATGCTGAAAAAGCAACCTTTCAGGAATGGAATGCTTCAAACGCTCTGCTCGCGATGTTTGATAATCTGTTGTGCTTTTGCTCTCGGCATCTTCATCCTCAAGCACCTGACCATGATTAAGATTGCCGTTTGTGTTAAAATAAATAAATTCCCGTCCCATTTCTCTGAAGGACTGAAGTTCCTGAGAGCTTCTGATTGCGACCTTAATATTGCGGATAATTTTCGCTCCTTCAGGATCGCGCTCTCTAAAAATTCGAGACAATTCTTGCTTTGTCTTCTTGACTACCAAGCGGCGAAGCATGCTGGTAAATTCCATTTCATTGGGGCGCGAATCCGTCGCTATCTTGGGGCCAAAGTAGCGCTGAAGCTGGATAAGTTCACCTTGTTCATTTCTTATAAATAGTCCAGCGATGCAATCAATAGCCACATCTTCCAATTCATTCAATCCCTCTGAATTTTTGGGGCGAATATTTCTTCCAATAACCTCTAAATATTTCAAATAACTGATGGCTATCTTTTGTGAAATATTCACAAACTCTGTAAGTTCGCTGGGCGTATAGCTGCGAGCGCAAATGTTGCGTATCAACGGGAATAGTTTTCCAGATTCCATGAACTCAAGTCGTGTTTAGTGGTATTTTAGTCAATTAGAAAATTTAACTCTTTCTCATAATTGCAAATACTATACCATGTTTTATTAATAAGTTATATTAACAATTCAGATAACACTTATTAATATTAAAAGACTTAATAGTCTTTATTAAAATTTTAATAGGTGATCCAATGTTCATTCCTGAAACAAATGTTTCATCATAACACAGAGTTGAGGAATTGTTTGGGGAGAAATCGTCTGGATGAAGAAATAAAAAAGGCTGATTAGAATTATAACCAGCCTGACGAAATACTAATATTTATAATACTTACTTAACCATGGGCAAACCGTATTTTTTGGCTTTTCGATAAATCGTTGCCCGACCAATGCCTAATTTTTTTGCTGTTTTTGAAATGTTGCCCTCATTTTCTAATAGCGCCTGACGCAATGCATCTTCTTCCAATTTCTCAATCCAGCTTGATAGCGTATTATCCGACTCATAAATTTTCTTTTCACCAATCGAACGAACAGCCGGCGGCAATTCTTTCGCTGCGATCTCAGCTTCATTTGTCAGCACAACGGCTCGTTCAATTGCATTTTCCAATTCACGAACATTTCCAGGCCAGTTGTACGCCATTAGCAATTCAAGGGCATCAGAACTGATTCCTTCAACTTTTTTGTTTTCCTGGTCACTATACTTTTTCAAAAAGTGCGCGGCTAAAAGCGGGATATCTTCCCTCCGCTCGCGAAGCGCTGGAAGTTTTATTGGAAAAACGGATAATCGATAAAATAGATCCTCTCGAAACTCACCTTTTTTCATGACTTCTTCGAGGTCTCGATTGGTTGCCGAAATGACTCGTACATCAACTTTTATTAATTCTGCACCCCCGACTCGCTCAAATTCCCGTTCCTGTAAAACTCGGAGCAATTTAGCCTGAGTCGCTTGAGACATCAATCCAACCTCATCAAGAAAAATTGTCCCATTATTGGCTTGCTCAAATTTTCCGATTCGTCGTCCCACCGCGCCAGTGAAAGAGCCTTTTTCATGACCAAACAACTCGCTTTCTAACAAGGACTCCGGCAAAGCAGTACAATTTACCGCGACAAACGGCTTGTTAGCCCGCGTGCTACTGTGATAATGAACAGCCCTGGCGATAAGCTCTTTTCCGGTACCGCTTTCGCCCTGGATGAGAACAGTGACGCTACTATTCACCACTTTTTCAACAGATTTAAATATTTCTTGCATGACACCGCTTTGACCGATGATGTTCGAAAAAGTATATTTATGCTTCAATTCCGTTTTTAGCTCATCAACTTCTTTTTTAAGAGAACTTGCCATTAGCGCGTTTTTGGCAGTAATAAGCAGCCGATCTCGCTCCAACGGTTTGGGAATAAAATCATACGCACCCAGTTTCATCGATTTTACAGCTTTTTCAATGGTTCCGTGGGCAGACATCATGACGACAGGGATACGAATATCAAATTCTTTTATTCGTTTTAATGTTTCGATTCCATCAATCCCTGGCATTTGAATATCCAACATTACTAAATCAGGCAACTGCTCACGAATATATTTCAGGCATGCCTCACCGCTGGTTGCAGTTGACACTTCATAATTCTTTTCTACGCTCAATATGCTCTTGATGAGCATACAAATACTTTTATCATCATCAACAATTAAAATATTGTATGTAATTCCTGATGTAGCCACTTTGCTCTCCTAATAATTAAATTTGGTTTCTTTGAGACTAATTATAACAAAATTAATTATCATTATCAAGCTTTTTTTGTAAATTTCTAAAATCTAATTTTTCATAAAATTGCAAATAAATCTGCTTCATCATTTTCAAAAAATGCTATTCAGCATCGCATAGTATTGATCTTAAAATGCTTTTCAAGTTCTCTTCTTGATGACAAATCTGAATTTCAACTGTTAAATAATAAATTTGCAAATTATCAGTAATTAAATTTTTCAGTCTCACGAAGTCCTTTTCAGTCGTCAGGATTAATTGAATAGTATTTTTTTCAGCTAATGCGGCTATGGTCTGAATATCGTGCGTTTGATAATGATGATGATCTGGAAACTTTTTATGAAAAACAATATTCGATCCCAACGCTTCTACCGTATTTTCAAACGCGGAATGATTAGCAATGCCAGAAAAAAGCAAAACCTTTTTTTGGCTTAAAAACGATAATGGCAAATGGTCGTGAGTGTTAGCATGAATGAGTTCAGCCGGTCGATGATTGCTCAATAGTATCGGAGCCTGAGTGATCTTTTTAATTCTGGAAATTAGTGCGTCTGTATCTATGCCCTGGTTGACACGGGTGAGCCAGATGAGGTTCGCGCGGCGAAGGCTGCTCAGCGGCTCGCGCAAAAATCCGACTGGAAGCAGCAATCCGCTGCCAAAGCCAGTGCTGGCATCAACAGTCACAATATCAACATCGCGAGATAGGCGACGGTGTTGAAAACCATCATCTAACAAAATGACATCGGGCTGAAACCGCGCAACGATCAATTGCGCCCCTGTATATCGGTCCGACTCTACGACAATTGGAACACCTGGCAAATTCATCGCCAGTAAGAAAGGTTCATCACCAGATTGGTGAATATCACTCAGAACAAGCATTCCATCGGAAACAACCACACTCCCTTTGCTCTTTCGTTTATAGCCTCGGCTAAGAATCGCAACCTTAAATCCTTCAGCTTTTAAATAATCCGCCAGGAATTTAATAACCGGGGTCTTGCCCGTTCCACCGACGGAAATATTTCCGACTGAAATTACTCGAGACTCCTTTATTTTGAAAGAACAAAAAATATTTTTATCATAACATTTATTCCGAATCCCGACAACTACGCCATAGATAAGCGAGAGCGGATAGCATAAACTGCGATAGATTCTATTTTCCAAAATAGTCATCAGCTTTGTTCTCTAATCGAATCATTTCCGCTTCAAATTCTTTGCGCAATTGCTCAAGTTGTTCTTCGGAAAGCTCTCTCATTACTTTT
>JALOPY010000193.1 GCA_025453735.1 bacterium
CATTAAAAAAGCCAAGCCACCCTTTCAGGCAACCTGGCTCCCTTGAAAAAATGATACAGAGGCCCACCATCATACCTCTTCGGTCTTAAATGGAGGGTAGAATATGTTGGTTGGTATTTTTATATGCAAAAATTATACTGTAGAATTATTTGGTTGAGGCGATGGATAACATACTGAAAATAAGTGCTTTATTAATAAATATCCAACTGGAACGATGTGAATTCTGGCCGAGGTTCTGCCTAATTTTAAGAAAATTATTTCATAAAAATTGCTCTTAATTTACAGCGAAATGAAAATCCTCATAAAAGATGTCGATTTAGCGAAATAAGTTTTCTTTAGCGCAATTCTCAGCAAGTGGATTGATTCTAAGGAGCGCTATACTTATGAAAAGATTTTGGTTAAATGAAATGTTATACTACCTGGTTCATACCAAGATTAATATCCTCAAGGTAAATTTCAAAATTAGCCAATTCTATATCAGATAAGTTCAATGCTTTAGATTCCTCAGTCGCAAAGAGCTTAATGGACTTATCTGTTTCCAATCCATTACCCATTTTATTACAAGCCTTGTTAGTGAGCCTCACAATTGCAAGCAGGATATTTTTTTGATTCCACTCTTCATCATGATGCTGTTTAGCAATCTCACAATATTTTTCAGGAAAATTCCAGTGTTTCATAAGGAAGAACCCAAAGTCAGAATGTAAAGTTACCATAGCCTCTGATAATAACGAATTAGAAATTCCTAATGGTCCTATCTTTTTGGTATTTAAATCATCTGCCACCTTTAAGACCAGAAGCTTACCAACATCATGAAGAAGCGCGGCAAAAAACACTTCGTGTTTAATTTGGTGTAATCCGCATGTCTTTGCGATGAAGTGAGACCCAATAGCACATCCTACAGAATGCCGCCAAAGCTTTACCATAATATTATTAAGTAAGGTGTTTTTGGAATGAAATTGATTTTTATGAGTGACAAGTGTTACAATATTAGAAACTTCATTTATCCCAAGTCGTGTAATCGCATTTTTAACCGATGATATCTGTTGAAGGCCAGAATAAAAGGAAGAATTTGCAAACTTTAATACTTCTGCCGTAATAGCTTGTTCATTAATAATAAATTTTTCAATACGGTTAATGTCTGGATCTTCTTTTGCAATTTCATTTTGAATTTTTAAAGCGATTGTATTGAAAACCGGCAACACGACTTTCCCAGAGTTAACATAATTTTTGATAAGTTCAGTGAAGGATTTTTGTTCGGACATTATCGACCTCCAAGTAATTGCTTAATTTCATAAAACGGTCTTGGTTTCTGAAGCCGCGGAAGGCACCGGAAGACTTCTTCGATAGTAGTGATGCCAGCAGCTGCTTTATAGATGCCGTCTTCTAAAAGTGTTACAAGTCCTGTAGAATCGATGCTTATTCTTCTAATTTCTTGGCTTGTCTTCTGCTCCATGATGGCGTTGCGAACAGACTCATCCAAAACTAATAGTTCAAAAATCCCAACACGCCCTTTGTACCCACTGTGTTGGCAATAAGGGCAACCCTTGCCGATTGCGAATGAGAATTCGTCAAGATCTTTAGCTGAATAACCAATGCGTTGGATTTCATGACTGCTTGGTTTATATGCAACTTTGCATTTTGGGCAAATTTTCCTTAAGAGGCGTTGAGCTAAAACACTAACTACTGTGGAGGAGATTAAAAAGGCTTCTATGTTCATTTTTAAAAGTCGAATAAGGCCTCCGATACTATCTTCAGTGTGAAAAGTCGTCAAAACCTTATGGCCTGTCAAGGCAGCCTGGACTGCAACTTCAGCTGAAAAGTTATCTCGAATTTCACCAATTACGATTACATCCGGATCTTGACGGACAATATGCCGAAGCGTTTCTTCGAAAGTTAAGGATATCTTAGGATTAATTGAACACTGGGATATCCCATCAATGATGTATTCTACAGGCTCTTCTGCAGTAATAATGCTTGTTTGTGGAGTGTTGATATTTTGTATGCAGCTATATACTGTAGTTGTTTTACCAGAACCTGTTGGACCGGTAATTAAAATGACACCACTAGGCTGATAAAGTGCATCCTCCTTAAACCTGGTTAACATATGCTTAGACATTCCGATATCATCAAGCTTTAAAAGTAGGCCTTTCCGATTTAACAGACGTATTACAATTTTTTCGCCATAAACTGTAACATAAAAAGATACCCTTAAATCAAGTTCTTCACCATTATGCTGATAATAAATCCTTCCCCCTTGGTGCCGTCTCTTTTCGGTAATATCTACGTTACATAGAACTTTTATTCGATTGGTCAAGGCGCTAATGATTTGCTTGGGATATTGTTCATATATCATCAAAACCCCATCTTGCCGAAAACGAACTCGCAAGCTCTCAGCTAAAGGTTCTATATGGATATCGCTGGCATCCCTGGATATGGCAGCCAAAATGATTTTATTAACGAGTTGTATCGTTGCATTCTCCTCAAGATTCGAACTTTGCGCTCTTGTTAGTTTTTGCGATCCTTTATTTAATGCCTTTTTAAACGAATCTTCGCTTATAATTGAAGGTATGATTTTTACACCAAAAGCTTTTTGAGCAGCCTCAATTCTTTTGCGATCCGGTATGTCGACAAACCCTACACGAATGCCTTCTTTCTCTTTTTTCAGAGGGATGACTTTAATCGTCTCATACCATTTAACTTGCGCATTGGAGAACAGGGTCTGGTCAATTTCTATTTGTTCTATTGATACATAAGGTATTTTAGCTTTTAAGGACAATATCTCAAAAAGTTCACTTTCAACGACAAGTTTGCTATCAACCAAAACTTTTTCAATGCTCCTTTTTGCATTATCATTTAATACCGTCTCCTTGGCAATCTTAATGTCTTTATCTGATACTATTCCCATTTCTAATAAAATTGACTCAATAGGCATTTCAATATCTGAATTTGCCAAAGCGCTTTTAATATTATCATCAGTGATAAACTTCAATTCCTTTAAGATAACCAGCAACGGTTTTTGGATTTCTAACTTGGAGGCTACCCTTTTAGCATGTTCTACCTGCTTTGATGTTATATGGCCCTCATTTAAAAGAATATCAATTATGTCATTAACCTGGAAAACTTTTTTTAAGGTTGGTTGTGTCGGGTTTTTAGGATTCATTATTTTTTATGCCCCCCCAATTAAGTTAGAAATCCTTTTTATAATAACTTTGACGCTCTGAATAAAAGCAGGGTATAAACCTGAAATATCTCAGGCAATGAGAGCCTTGTAGTGGCATTTTGTCTGTAAAGACAAAAAATTATAGAGCCTCCTACGAATGAAAAACGATTTCAAATGACCCCAAATCTCAGTTTGTTCCTTGAGATGTCGAAAACATTCACTTCATTCAGGAAATCAAAATCATAGATGTTAAGCTTCCAAATGTTGTATCTTTACCTACAGGAAGTTATAAAGTCAAATCAAATCTTCCATATGACTATCCGTGCGATTAAAGCATCCTAGCGAGTGAGCCCGTTCCTTCGGAGGTAAAAATTTTCATTGGCTGGGAACTTTAACCCCGTTATGTGGACTGCCAACAAGGACCGGCGCTCTGCTACGCGAATTTAAAAAGCGATGGGTCCGAGCAGTGAATTCTAATTCATCCTTGAATCTTCTAATCGCAGATCTTGAATCTACATAATGGCCGAGTGATGGTTTACAGTTTGGCGGGACGGCCGTTTGGGATTGAAACATGTGTGGGCGTGGCTTGGGCAATTCAGCGATCAACTGGGTTTGCTTTTAACACCGCACCAACCCGGTCTATCGATCAGGCAAAAATGGTGTTAACGAGGTTTATTGGGATAAATTTCAGGAGGAAACCGGAGTATCCCGTATGTTTATCGTGGGCTTTAACAAGATACTGGTTTTAGAAAAGATGCTATTGGTTGAACTTTTTGTTTCTCCCGAATGCAAATTGGCCAATGGTTCTTTTCTGATTCAGCAGTCGCTCCATTGGTCCAGTTTGCAGGGACCCTACAATTTATTCTTTCAGCCCGATAGGTAACTATTTTTTGAGATCCGTAGGAGAGAGATAATGCACCACTGGGACAGGCACAAGAGCGGTTCGAAGGAATAATCGTCTATACACCCCGACCATCAGGCAGATCAAGCGGTTTTGAGGGCATTTTTAAGGATCGGGAGAAAAAACGTAATCTTTTTAACTTAATCGCGATACCCCTCGGCCTTCAGGATGGCACCGACAATCGACTCGCGCAAATGGCTGTCGTTGATCTTAACCCCATCCTCAGTAACGATCAGATTGTTGTCCAGATGTCCCTTGATCTCCCAAAGAACCTCCAAGAGCCGTGGGGCTGCCGCCATCAGGCGAGCGTTGGCTCGTGCGGCTTCTTTCCGTTTAAGGTCATCGGGGAGAATGAGGGCAATTCAGCGTGTCGATGGGAAAACACTGCTGTCCCAGTCCTTCCCCATTGCGGGAGCCCTGTCAGGGCCGTCGGGGCAAGAGAGGCCCCGTCCGGGAGCGCTCCCGCGGTCCACACCCGGTGCCGCTCCGGATGACGCGACCAAACCAACCCTCTAAATCGTGCCCGAACGGGAAAATCGCGGTTTCTGCATTGTCAACGACAGCGAGATCGAGGCCGCCCTTGCCCAAATTATCGTCACCTATCGGTTTTTGGCTGGCATTGATGGAAGGGAGCCGCAGGAGCGCCTGCGAGTCCCCCTCAGGCCGGGCGGCAAATGGTGCCATGAGCTTCAACCGAGCCGCTACGAGTGTGCGGCACTGTCAGCGGTCGATGTCGACTTCAGGCTGAACGGGAACCCCACACATTTGCGCGCGCTTTCCTTTAAGGAATTGTTGGCCGCAGTGGCCGACGCGCGACCGACACCAGTACCGTGGGCGACGCTTGAGATAGTGGGCTAACGAGGAAAGGGTGAGAAGGAGCTTTTAGCATCCGCTCGGATGGGGGGTGCATCAATGCCGTCCTGCTAATTTTCGATAATATTATTTTGCTTTAGCTGTGCTGACAGGCAGTAGATCCGCCGTGATGAGTCGGTTGATTCCCAACCCCTGCCCCGAGTGACCTACCCCCGCTAACCCCCAAGGTCGCTCGGGGATTTCCTTTTTTACAGGCTTGCTCCGTTAAAAAAAATCCTATATGCTAATCATTCATGAACTATGCTGACTCCGGCAAGCCTGCGGTAAACTCGCTTTTCGCTATCATGCAGATTTGTGTTTTAATTTTTATATGCGCATGTTTTCGATGATTGGTGGTGTTATTCGTATGGCTGTCACCATAAAAAAATTCAATCACAAGATAGTGCTGATCGTCATTTCAGTTTATCTTTTGATTGCTTGCGGATGTGCTGCAGTCGTACTTGGAACGGGCGCGGCTGTTGGGACTGGGACTGCCTACTTAGCAGGAATGGACGTCCGCAGCTACGAATCAGAATACCATAAAACCAGGCAAGCTTGTTTGGATACCTTAAATTCCCTGAAAATTACTGTGACCCAGACAACCTCCGACGAATTAAAAACGACCATCCATGCAAAGCGGGCCGATGATTCGCCTGTATACATTGAGGTTGATCGTGGAAGTCTTCCTGATGTTAGCGAGGTTGGTATTCGAAGTGGGGTTATTGGTATTTGGGACTTAAAAGATTCAAACCATATTCACAGCGCACTCAAGGAGCGCCTTGATCGAAATCAATTAGACAGTGCCAC
>JALOPY010000194.1 GCA_025453735.1 bacterium
TGCATAATTTCGGACAAATTGGATTGAATTGGAATCGCCAATTGCGCGTGATGAAAACAGGGGAGCAGCAGTTCATTCTGCGGCGATATCACAACGGTCCCTGAAATCGCTCGACACCTCGGCTGTAAACGGATGTTGCCACCATCACGCATCAAACGATGGAGAGCCCGATTGATGTAAACGTACTTTTCATTTTTGAATCGATCCAGGTAATCCAGCACTTCCTTTGTCAGCGATAATTGACTGCTGTACTTAAAAATTGGATTCACGATTAAAATGAATTTCTGTTCTTGAGCAAAGCGAACCAATTTATCTATTGCTCTAAAATTGCTTCGAGTCACTGTAAACAGCAAATCAGGCAGCTCTCCCAATCTTCTGGCAACTTCGATACTTTGCATCACGCTGGCGAATGATCCCCTCCCCCGAATCTGATCGTTTTCTGCTTCGTCCAGAGAATCCAGGGAGAAATGCAATAGATCGATCAATCCTTTCAATTCCTCGGCTCGCTGGGGATAGATTAGGCAATTTGTTGTAACAGATGTGTAAAACCGATTTTGTTTTGCCAGTCGTAGCATTTCTGACAACTGGGCATGAAGCAGTGGCTCTCCGCCAGTGAAATCGATAAATTTGATCCCAATTTTTTTAAGCTGGGGAAGATTGCTCGCTAAATCATCCAAGGAACAATCAGCGCTTTCCTGATAGCTTTTCTTTCTCCAGAAATCACAAAAAGAGCACTTCGCATTGCAGCGATAAGTAATATAGTAATTGCAGAGAATCGGTTTCATTATCCGCAGCTTCGCTTATTGATGAGATCGATAGTGAATTCCCTTCCAGGTTACTTTTTGATTGAACAACAGGTTGCATAACAAAACAAATGAATAGACACTGAAAAAAAATCTATAGCCTGGAAGATGTTTTAAATTTAATTTTGAATCAAGTTTTTTTTGCACTGAATTAAGCAGCAGATAATCGCCAGCCAGCATGAAAAAAAATAAGCCGAAAATCAGAATGGAATCATGGCTAAAAAGAATTAATCCCAGTAATATGAAATTCGAAATCAGGCTGATGCCAATCAACTTTTTCCCGAACCAATGAACAGATTGCCCGCCCACAGCCCAGCGTTTTCGCTGGCTGAAAAAATCTTTCACATTGATCATTGGCTTTGTCTTTACCAGGCACTCCCTATCAGCAGAAAACAAGACTTTCCAACTCGTTTGTCGGCTGATAGCTTTAAGCAAAGCAAAATCTTCGGTCACGCTAAAACCAACTCCCAGATAGCCTCCGACCTGTTCATAAGCCGATCGTCGAAAGGCAAAGTTATTTCCCATGCAGGTTAGTGGAATTCCCAAGCCCGCGGCACCCGCTGCAACGCCAAGCAAGTACGCCCAATCCAGGTTTTGAATTTTATTGAAAAATCCTTCGGAAAAATCCAGCAGCGTAAATCCAGCCACCATACCAACCTGATCCGTAAAATATTGACTGGTTTTCTTGATCCAATTTTTAGGGACAACACAATCAGCATCGGTGATGAAAATAATTTCGCCATGACTTTGTTCGATGGCTTGCGAAATGGCGCTGGCTTTACCCGATAGGTTCGGGATTGGGTTGGTGATAGTGAAATGTTTAAATTGGGATTTTTCTTTTATAAATTCAGTGATGATCTGCTCAGTGCTGTCATCGGAGCGATCGTTGACAATGATGATTTCTAATAAATTTTCTGGATAATCCAATTCCTCTAAAGCGCGGAGACAGCTCAGAATCGTTCCAGCTTCATTTCGAGCCGCAACGATAACTGAAACTGAATAGTTCGGATTTTGATTAATCGGATATTTTCGGCTCAATCCATAACGAAGCATTAGCGAAAGTGCAAAATAAAGTAACGAGGGAATTGATAAAAGAACAATCCAGGTGAAATTCAATGCTGCTGACCTCGGGAAAACGAATCCAGTATCAGTTGTGTTTTGACTTTTGATTGATGATAATCGATCTTGAGCGGCAGCCGATTTTCGTCAGCGCTGAGCCAGATGGTGATTTCCGACCCAGGCGACGCAAGACGATTAGTGAGTAGATCGGTTCGCCAGGGACGGGACTTCTGACTGACCCTGGTAAATTTTATAGTCAGCTTTAACGATTGAAATTTTCCAGCAGGAACTTTGATGAATTCCTGGTCGGGCAAGACTTGCACTGCGACTTTTGAAATGATATATTCGGAATCGAGATGGAAATTCAATGAATCGCCGGGATTCAAATTTTGATTTCTAAGAAAATACAGCATGGAAAAATAATCGAAACAGTCGCCAGGAATCGACCATGAAATCGAATCGCCGAGTGATGCTTTGTTCTTTTGATGATCTAAAGAAAAATTCAATTCATGCTGAATATTTTTCTGGCGAATTAGCTTGACAACTTTGAATGGCAGAAAATTATGTTTATCAAAATAGGTTTCATAAACATTATCCAGTTTGAACATCAGACTGGCTGATCGAGTGGCTCTGGCGTGAACTTTCAAATGATAATTATTGGAGTCAGCATCGCAAACTTGAAAATTCAACGTGGCGACGGATAGATTCAAATATTCCATTTTGAAAATGAGCTGTTCGCCGAGGAAATTTGGATTCACGTTTGAATGAGTTCCTTCAAAATTGATCAGATTGAAAATAACTATAATTAGCCAGATTAATTTCATGGTCTATTTTTTTGTTAAATTTTATTACATTAAAGGTGGGTTGCAAATTAGAAATTAATTTGTAAAATGTCAAGAGAAATTTTTCGACTGAAAGAATAGCGGGGTGGACTGGTTTTGAAAGAGCATTATTTTTGATGATGAAAAATATTGGCAGGAGAGATCGCCCACCAAAATGAGTCTTCACCAAAAAATAAACAATTTCTGTGAGATGTCATTTTTGCGGGCGAGATGATTATTGGAATTAGCAGTCAAGAATTTATTTTAAAATCCAATCCCTACCGAAATCCGATGCGAATTCCCCAGATCAGAGCTAAACGGCACAAAAGCATAATCCAAACGATAGCGATTAAATCCCACGCCGAATCCGCCCTGAATGCCTTTGTCCTCATAGCCAGTTTGATAACCGAATCGAACTGCAAAGTATTTAACGAAATTATATTCCATACCGAAGTTCAAATGGGAAGTGCTGTCGAGAATTTTCATCCAATCTGTGGCTATTAAGAATTCACCGTTCAAGATTTGAAACGGCAATTGATACGCCAGTCCCAATCGAATTGTCTGAGGTAATTTAGTCGATTCCTCTAATAATTTAGAAATGAATCCAAAGTTCTGGAAAACCAGTCCTGTTTTCAAACCTTGAGCCGGAGTTTGATATTGCAAACCAAAATCAATTGCCACACCTGAAGCGCTTTCAATATAGATTTTTTGATAAAGATATTTGACAGTGGTTCCAAGGCTCAAATTTTCTCCCAGCCCTCTGGCGTAAGATAATCCGAACATGATATCGTGAGCGGTCAATATATCCAGCGGCTCTGCTGAAGCGATGACACGCCGCTCGATCCCGCCAATGGTATTGGACATAAAACTAACGCCGAATGCATTTTTTCTCGCACGAAATCCAACGGCTGCAAATTCATTGGTAATATCCTGGAACCATCTATTGTGAGTAAACAGCAATTCTGTGCCGCTCAAATTAACCAGTCCGGCTGGATTCCAGTAGCTGGCACTGGCATCGTTAGCCGCAGCGACATAGGCTTCGCCCATTCCCACAGCACGGCTGCCAGCTCCAAATTTCAAAAATGATAGTCCGGTATTGGCAGGATTATCTGCTGCAAATAACTGGGGAAAATTTATTGCTAATAATAAAATGAGTCCAGAAAAAATTTTGTTTTTCATTTCATATTCCTTCAAAAAATGCAGGGCAAATTAGCAATTTGTCCTACAGGTGAAACACCCACGAGAAAATATGTTCGCTAGCAGCATCATATTTTTTTGTGACAAATGCATATTGAATTTGAACCGATCGGGAAAAAAGCTGGAATAAATAGCCGCCACCCAGGGTCAGCGAACCGTCATTCAATCCTGCTCGTGCGGCAAATTGATCCAACAGCATGGCTTCGATACCAATAAAATATTTCAAATCCTGCTGGTTATTTTTCTCGATGTCGGCAGCAAGCAACAGCCAGGGATAAGGATACCGCAAAGAAATTCCGCCTCTGAGCGTTTGTGGGAATCGATCAATTTTGTCGATGTCCTTTTCCCACAATTTATCCGTTTTCCAACTGTACTTGGCGTTGATATTTTTAATCGTGAATCCAACTGAGAGATAGGGGAGAGGTTTGACCAAAACTCCCAGGTCAACTCCCAAACCTGTATCAGATATGGTCGCATTATCATCGCCCATATCCGGGAAACGATTGTACAGCACTCTACCGGTAAGCCCGATCGCCAACATATTTTTTATCGGCATGATGCCAAATGATAATGCAAACGCATGTTCCGAATTGGAAAAATCCTGGTAATGGTTGCCAGCAAAATCCCTGCCATCGATGTTATCGACGCCGGCATGAATCCAACTCAGCGCCAGTCCACCATTCAACGCCAGCTCGCCTGATTCTTCCTCAACTTTGGGACGAACACCGGTAGCAAATCCGATGTAATTAAAATTCCGATCTAGTGAGAGAAAGCGATAGGACAGCATGATCTCTCGTTTTTCGAGAAACGGAATACCCGCGGGATTGTAGTATGCTGCAACGGCTCCTTCGGCCACGCCAGTAAATGCGCCGCCCATCGCGTTGGCACGCGCTCCCAATCCCATCCGGAGAAACGCGCCAGCGAGAATGCCATCATCGGCTGGAACGTCTTTGATGAAAGCGAATAAAAATAGTCCCAATAATAATAATTTTATTTTAAATTTGTTCATAATCGGTTAATTTCCTTTTTGAATGCTAATTAGTTTTAAGTCCATTTAAATTTTAGCAATTTTCAAACCCTCAAATCTAGAAAAATGTCCAATATTCAATGTTGCAATTTCTAGTGAATATCCTAAGGCAGTTGCTGCAATTAGAATATCGGCTGTCTCAATTAACTTATTTTTCTGTTTCAATTGTTTGTACAAGTTTGATGCTGTTTTAGCTTCGTTCTGTCCGAATTCCAAAATATCAAATAAACCAATGATGTCTTCGGTATCTTGCTACAGTTGAGGGCTTTTCGCTCCGCACAGTAGCTCGTAAACCGTTATAGCGGAGAGATAAAGCCTGTTGCCTACCTGAAATAATTGATAAAGTTGGCATGATTCCTTTTTTGCTTTACGATATCAATCTATAATTAAAGATGAATCAACTAATATTCTACGGGCTGCCATTTATTGATCTCCTCCCTTGCTTCGATAATACCTGACAACTCATCATCTGAGTAAATTCCGATTCTTTTGAGGACTTGCTCCCACTTTTTTTTCTTTTGCTTGATCAATATAATGAGATCGACCTGGGATCCTCTTTTAAGATTTTCAAAATTTGTTTCAAGTTTTAGATGATTGCCATCCTCAACTATTGCTGTTGTCTTTAATGTATTCATTTTTTTCCTATGAAAAAAATAATCAAGCTTATATTTCATTTGATATTTCTAATCAATAATAATGATCTTCCCCCAATGCTTCCCCTCGCCATCCAGATCGAGCTGATAAAAATAAACGCCGTTCGCCAGCAATTTCCCATCGGCGGTTTTGCCATTCCACGGAATCGACCAATCGCCA
>JALOPY010000195.1 GCA_025453735.1 bacterium
ATTCCGCAATTGATTTTAATTGGAGTGGAGCACCTCCTGCCAAATGTCCCATCCAAAATTACAGCGTTCGCTGGATGGGTGAACTGTTAGCTGATGAATCTGGCGATTACGAAATCGGCGTGCTCACCGATGATGGCGCCAGGTTATGGCTGGACGACGAGTTGATCATTGATGCCTGGCAACTACAGGCGACGACCTATTATTCAAAAACAATGCATCTGGTTTCTACTGCCAAATACAAAATCAAGTTGGAATATTATCAGGGTGGGGGAGATGCCGTCATTAAACTGGTCTGGAACAAGCCATCACGACAAATTCAGGAAAAGAGTGAGATTGCTGACAAGTCAGTCAAAGTTTATCTTCCGGATTGCGAAGGCTGGTATGATTTCTGGACGGGCGAATTCCTCAAAGGTGGACAGACCATTGAAAAAGAAACGCCGATCGATATAATGCCATTGTATGTCAAAGCCGGCTCAATTATCCCGTTGGGTCCCTTGCCACCATTCCAATTGTCTGGAATGAAAAATCTCAGACGCTGACGATTGGCAAACGAAAGGGTGAATTTCAAGGGATGTTGCAGGAGCGGGAGTTTCGGATTGCCTGGGTGAAGGACGGACATGGAGTTGGTGTTGAGATCGCCCCTGAAATTGATGAAGTGATTCAATATGCTGGTGAAAAAGTGATCGTAACAAAGTCAAGATAATTTGAGTCAAGATTATCTTTTCTAAGCTGGCTCATACTTCTGTGGGACGTCAACTTCTACATCAAGTTTAAGTCCCATACTTTTTAAAAGCTCGTTTAATTTGGGAGTGTTTTTCTGTGACAAAAGTGTTTCAATATCGTCATGATTTGAAACGAATTGTTCAGTTAATTGCACCTTTCCTTTTGCTTCTGCAATATCATGAAGCGCCATGAGAAACATCTCCTCAGAGTCATGTTCTAAAGCTGCATTTAAGTATTCAGCAGCTTCGAAAGGATCTTGCAGATCTTTTAAAAGTTCATCACGATAGCTTTTCGTATTCATAAAAAAGACTTGAAATTTAAAATGATTGGCTTTATATTAAAAGGATCAAATTCAAAAGAAATATAAAAAAGCTTGTTCAGAATGTCAAGAAAAAAAATTGTAACGGCTTGAAAGACCCCAAATAAATAATTTTTTTTTAATCCGTTGGGTTTTCTATCAGTTGGAAAATTTTTTCAATCCTGGCGAATTAATCAAATCATAATCATGGAGAACCAAAATCATGCAATCAGCAAAACGAATTTCCTTCTTTCTGTTTTTCTGTCTTCTCATAAATTTCACTCTCGCATTCGCTCAAATCGAGCTGCCTTCGGTCATCTCCGACAACATGGTTTTACAGCAGCAATTCGAAGCCCCGATCTGGGGCTGGGCAAAACCTGGCGAACAAATCAATGTTACAGCCAGTTGGGACCAGAAAGAATTCACAGCGACTGCTTATGCCAATGGCAAATGGATGGTGACATTGCAAACGCCAAAAGCTGGCGGAGTTCATACCATCACCATCAATGATATCGTACTGAAAAACATTCTAATCGGTGAAGTCTGGATCTGTTCGGGACAGTCAAACATGTGGTGGCCCCTGAGTCAGACGATGAATGCTCAAGCAGAAATTGCTGCGGCGAGTTTTCCCAACATCCGATTATTTTATGCGGCACGGGAATTTACTGATGAGCCGAAAAAGAATTGCTATGGAAAATGGACGGAATGCAATCCACAAACTGCTGCCAGCTTTAGCGCCGTCGCATATTTCTTTGGTAGAGAATTGCACCAAGAATTGGGAGTTCCGATTGGCTTGATCCATACCAGTTGGGGAGGAACGCCAGCCGAAGCCTGGACTCGAAAAGAAGTCTTGCAATCCGATCCAGAATTAGCAATCTATCTGAAACGGTTTGAAGAAAAGATTGCTGCTGCCGAGCCAGGCAATCTTCCGCTGAACCAGGGCAGTCCTTCCAGCTTGTACAATGCTATGATTGCCCCGCTGATTCCTTTTGGAATTCGGGGAGCGATCTGGTACCAGGGAGAATCGAATGCCAGGGAGGCAAAATTATATGAAAAGCTGTTTCCAACGATGATCAATAATTGGCGGGACGATTGGCGCCAGGGCGATTTTCCATTCTACTTCGTCCAGATTGCGCCATATAACTATGATATTCCAATGATCTGTGCGATGCTGCGGGATGCCCAGCGCAAAAGTCTTTCCGTGCCCAACACAGGAATGGCGGTGACGCTGGACATTGGCAATCCCAATGATATTCATCCCAGGAATAAGCAGGATGTCGGCAAACGATTAGCGCTGTGGGCGTTAGCTAAAGATTATGGCCGCCAAAATATCATTTACTCGGGTCCTCTCTATAAATCCATGAAAATTGAGAAACACAAAATCCGACTCTTTTTTGATCATATCGAAAGTGGTCTTATGGCAAAAGGCGGCGAGCTGACCCATTTCGAGATTGCTGGTGATGATCAAAAATTTTTCTCTGCCACGGCAAAAATCGATGGCAAAATGGTCGTTGTTTCCAGCGATCAGGTGAAATCGCCTGTAGCAATACGATTTGCTTTTAACAATATTGATGAACCGAATCTATTCAATAAAGAAGGGCTGCCAGCTTCATCGTTCCGAACCGATGATTGGGAAATTGTTACCGAGCGGGTCTATATCTCTGGAAAATTTGATCCAGCCCGAGATGAATTTGTTATGGCAATGAAATGTGAATTGAATCCGCTGGAAATTCGCTTCACCACGGATGGCAGCGAGCCGAGCAAAAATTCCAATTTATACAGCGACACCCTTCGCTTCAAGGACAGCATCGAGCTTCGGGCGCGGGCGTTTGACAGCAGCGTGCCTTCTGTTGTCATTTCCAGTCAAAAATTTGTTCGACATTTGGCTGCGGGTAAAAAAATACAATTGACTTACAAATACAGTCCCCGATATTCTGCTGGCGGTGATTTTGCGCTGGTGAACGGCATGAAGGGGGGCGACAATTTTCGAGACGGCAACTGGCAAGGCTATGAGGGCGATGATTTGCTTGCCGTGATCGACCTGGGAGAGCCAAAAAATATCAGCAGCATTTCAACTCGATTTTTTCAAGCCGTGGGTTCATGGGCGTTCTTTCCTCGGACGGTGGAATACGCTGTGTCACAGGATGGTCAAAATTTTATGAATGAATTTGGTCCTGGCACAATAGGTGCTGACGTCAGTCCGGGCGTTGGCTCCGAACATAATTACCCGACAGCTGATCTCATAAAAGCTTATGAAGCGGGGGACAACAGAAAAGCCGTTACTTTAAGGGAATATATTGTTTCACCTTCAAATGATACTGTTAACAATCCCTATAATCGTAAGTTCCTGGCAGCAGATCAGTTGTTGAATGACTCAGGACTGGACTGGCCCGTCATAAGATACTCTGATGTTATCCTCATGTATGCTGAAGTTCTTAACGAACTTGATAATTTATCAGGTGCTATTACCCAGATTAACAAAGTAAGAGAAAGGGCATTTGGTAATCAGCTTCATAATTTTGATGCGGTTTCAATCCCATCAAAAGAAGTTTTCAGAACAAAGGTACTCAACGAGAGAAGGGTTGAATTAGCATTCGAAAATCACAGGTGGTTCGATCTGTTAAGAACAGGAAAAGCAATGGAATTTATGCAGGTTGAAAACAGATTAGCGGATTGGAGAACGGGAGAAATAATTATATCCATGCCCTTAGCTATGGAAGAATATGAATCATTTTATCCTATTCCTCTCGATGAAATCGAATTAAGTGGTGGAAATCTGATACAAAACGAAGGTTACGAATAATCAAATTAAGTTAACTTATTGGAAATTTGTTCCTGAAACTATTTCATTAATGGTTTTAACCAGATTTTATTGCAGAACGTAATTATTGCATTATGCAGATTTTTAATTGAATATTGCAATGTGTTGCTGATATAAATATTATACCCTTTAACTAACCTATTTTAAAATTATGAATTTAAAAGATTTAATAAGTCGCGTTATTTTTATAAAGATATACGTTAGCAGAGCATTTCTGACAATGCAATTAATTATTGCATTGTTACTGCTAAATACATTTCAGTCCTATGCCGGGTTTCCTCCCGGCAATCTTTCGATAACGGGGAATAACCCTGTTCAACAGGAGAAAAAGATCACCGGGAAGGTCACTGACCAGGCGGGATCCCCAATTCCCGGAGTCTCAGTTGTTGTGAAAGGCACAACAACCGGGATAATCACAGATAATGAAGGGAATTTTTCCATGATGGTGCCGGAAGGAGCCGGAATTTTATCCTTTTCCTTTGTTGGGATGGCCCCTCTCGACGTTGAAATCGGGAACAAAACGGTTTTCAATGTTGCAATGGATGAAAGCGCAGTAGGATTGGAAGAAGTTATTGTGATCGGTTATGGTACTCAGAAAAAATCACATCTGACAGGTGCAATTTCAAAAGTAACGAACCAGGGGCTCGAGCAAATTCCAACATCACGTACTGAAGAAGCCCTGATAGGTAAAGTTTCTGGTGTCAACATCCAGATGGTTAATGCAAGTGCCGGTTCTGCACCAACAATTCGTGTTCGAGGTGTAGGGTCAATCACGGCAGATGCATCTCCTTTGATCGTGATGGACGGAGTTGTTGTTTCTTCAGATTATCTTGGGAGTATTGACATGGCTGATGTTGAATCTGTTGAGGTACTTAAAGATGCAGCTTCCGCCGCAATATATGGATCACGTGGAGGTAATGGTGTTATAATGATTACTACCAAGAAAGGAACAGAAGGGAAAACGGTCTTTAGTTTGAATGCCTATAAAGGTATAAAATATGCCTTCCCAAAACGCAGGTATAAACCTTTTTCAACAGTGAGTGATTGGGAAGAGTTTGTCCTTGCCAATAATAATGGAGTTCTTACAGACAGGATGAAATATATAAAATTGCTGGGCACAGAAAACAGCTGGCCCGATGTTTTCTTTGATGGAGGTACTATTGAGAATTACTCATTGAGTGCCCGTGGAGGAAATGATAAAACCAAATTTTCTATTTCAACAAGTTATCTTGGTGATGAAGGGGTTCTGCTGACGGATAATTTTAAGAAAATGAATCTCAGGCTTAATATGAGCACCAGGCCAAATAAAGTAATCGAATTCGGTGGTATGATAAATCCTTCCTATTCAAAACAACGGAAATTCGCAGATGATGTCCATGCAGTTCTGCGTGTTGCTCCATGGTTGCCAATTTATCACGATGAAAATACAATCAAGTATGTCAGGACAGTTGCTTATCCTAACGTTAAGATTGGAGATTATGCAATGGAAAGACATTTCGATGGTTATATACTGCCCGGAAATACAACCGGAACGACTATCAGTACATCCAGTAGTGTGGGTCCGGTGGCAAGAGTGGTAGAAAAGGAAGAATATGAGTATAATTTAAACCTGTTTACCAACCTGTTTATGACAATAAGTATCCTTGATGGTCTGAATTTTACATCCTCATTATCAGCATCATATCAGAATAACCAGGAATCTAACTGGGCTGGTGAAAAATCAGACACCAAAGGTCCGTCGGGTATTGTATCCGAATACAATACGGGAACAACTATCCATTTAACTAATGAAAATATTTTTTCCTATAATAAAATCCTTGGTAAGCACGATCTTAGTGCTATTGCCGGATTATCATTTGAAAAATGGAATTATACTGAATCCGAAATAACTGGTACTGGTTTTGCAAATGATTTCATTCATACAATAAATGCTGCATCAAAAATTTCAGGTGCCAGGACAGAGATCATGGAGGAGTCTCTTGAAGCTCTGATCAGCAGACTGAATTATGCATACGATAATAAATGGCTGCTGTCTCTCAGTGCAAGATATGATGGCAGTTCCCGTTTCGGGGCTGACACTAAATTCGGATTTTTCCCCGCTGGTTCACTTGGATGGAGAATCTCACA
>JALOPY010000196.1 GCA_025453735.1 bacterium
ATGATCCGCCAGAGCCATCATTTTTACCTATATCATTGTTGCTGGACGCAGGGTGTGACAATCCTCCACGCTAAATAATGGCAATAGCTCATCCCATCTATTATAATCACATTATCAAAAACCATATTGTATTTTCTTTCAACCTTAGTAGCCTGAGATAGTCCGCAGTCTTCTCAAACCTTATTACCTTTTTCACAGCAAAATAAGCTAATAAGGTTTAATGGTTGTTGAATTCAAAACCTACTAAGGTTCAAGACACCAAAATAAGGTTTAAATAGTCTCAATTATCTACAGAATAAAGCTGATTTTTTAATTTACATTGTGAACGATTTTGTTGATTGAGGCTTTCCCTATGTCCAGAAATGAATTTAGCCGCAGGTAGGTTCAAATCAGAGATGGATGGAATCAGTATGAAGATAACACTATCACAAAATTGGATAAAAGCCCATACTTTTAAAATGGTCATCAAAACCAGCATATTTCGTGAATTTTTCTTTCATGAGTTTTCCCTTGCATAAATATAATCATCATGCTTTTCAGCGCCATCTTCACGGCAAGAAATAACACCGATTAAATCATCAAATGCATCTAACGGGACTGATTGTTCTTCTGTCATCTCTTCATCGAGGACGGTTATGATGACTTTAGCCTTTTTCCTGAAGGGAATTCGATCCAAAAGTCTTATTTTGCCGTTTTCATAAATACCGTGGACAGCTATCATGGTGAACTCCTGATTAAAAATGAAAGAATGTTTTTATAAATATACGTAGCATAATTGAAAAAATAAATCAAAAAAATGACTCAATAAATTTCAAATACCAAATGGGGTGCAATTCCTAAAAGTTGGAAAAAACCGTTGAAACGGTTTTAATCGCTCTGTTTGTTAGCAATTAACACCATAATAAATTATGGTGTTGAGTCAAACGGGATTGATCTAGCACCGCAATTGATTGGTGTGGTAACAACTTAATAAAATAGAAGTAACTGCTTCAGAAGTTTTTCGTAATGATGTTCAATAGAGATAAATACCAACTAATGGGAATTGCCCCTACCAAATATCAATGACTAAAATTATTTGAAAAAAACAAGAAATGAAATCTTTGCAAATTAGAGCAGTTTATATTCGTGGCGACTAACAATTCAACGGCTTTGATTTCGAAATTGGAAAGCATTACCAAAGCACCAGATTCACGATATTTCACGAATTTACGGTATGTCGCACTTTTGAGGCTGTGCGCTTATAATAGAGCGGTCTAATTTATCTCTTTTTTAAACAAGCCATTTGGAGTTGTTTCCAGATGGCTTTTTTATTTTGGCATACGAATTGAAATGGAAGGATCGAAGCAAAATCAAAAAAGATGACATGTCAGATGCACAGATTTCAATGAATGTAGCAAGCAATTTGATTAATGAAAAATTCTCCTGCAAGGAGAAGCAGAGGAAGCAGAGTTAGAGCGGAGTTTTATAACCTCCAAATCAGGCATTAAACAATCCTCCGTGAAGCTCCTTATGCTCTGTTGCTCTTTGTAAGGTTTTTTAAATGTATTTTAGTATATCTTTGAATTTTGATACTAATAATTGTGAAAGGAGAAAATGATAAAAATCCTGACTGACAAAAACTTTCAAAAAGAAGTGCTCGAAAATCCAGAGCCAGTAATGGTAGAATTTGGCACAGATTGGAGCGGCGCGTGTCAAATATTAGCGCCCGTGTTAGAGCAATTGCAGAATGATTTTCATGGACAGATCAAATTCGGTCGGCTCAATATCGAAGCTCATACTCAGACAATGACAACATACGGAATCAAGGAGATTCCCGTGCTGCTGTTTTTTAAGGACGGCAAGGTTGTCGATCAGATTATGGGAATGGCGCCCAGACAGGTTATCGCAGCCAGGCTTCGAGATTTATTGCGCTGAGTTTCTCCCCCTTGCGCCGGTCTGTTACCATTGATAGGGCAAAACTTTTTAATCTTTAACAAACAGTAGAAATGGTAATGAAAACAAAGAATCAAAATTCATTCGGAAAGCTGATGGGCATTTTCTCGGTAACATTATTCTTGATCTTTGCCCTTCCGCTCGTGAGCTTTAAAGAAAGCCCAACCGATTTATTACCTCATTATCTGGGCAAGCGGGAAAATAAGGTTAATATTTTATGTTATAATTTTTCTATTAAGGTTCAAAAGATAAAAAACAAGGTTTCAAACTCAAAAATAATCAACTAAAAATTTTAAGGAGAATAAACATGTCACATCACATTTTAAAAAATCGAATCGTAACAGCACTCTGCTTAGCGCTGCTACTGATATTCCATACCTCAGTTGGTTTTGGAATCGATAAAAAATTTCAATCACAACAAATTTCAAATCAATCCGGTAAAAGCAAAAGGGTTATTTCTTCGATTGAGCTGCAACAGATCGGTGATCGACTGAAGGCAAAGCTTTCTATGGCTCAACAAAAAAATGCTCAAGCATCGCCATTACGGAAAGGAATGCAGGGCAAAAAACCTCCTGTATTATCATTAAATAACACAGGCAGCGCTGCCGGAAAAAGCGAAGTCAAAGTCTACTGGAATGAAAACAATTCAACGCCAACTTTTATCAGTGTCAAACCGGAAAGCGGAAGCCTGTCGAAGCCGGGCGCACCGCGCGCTGCCAGCGCCATTGCGATTGAATTTTTTAAATCGAACTCTACACTTTTTAAGCTTGACAATCCTGAAGCTGAATTACAGGTAACCGAAGAGATACGCGATGCATTGGGCAAAACCCATGTGAAATTTAATCAATTTTACAATGGCGTTCCTGTATGGGGACATGATATTGTCACTCACCTCACTGAGAATAACCAGCTTTACGCGATCAATGCCCGATACGGGCCGACTCCAAAATCGATTGGCGCCACTCAGTTTATCTTTTCTTCTCAATCGGCGGTTCAGATTGCCAAAACGGATCTGGAAAAAGCGATGAAAATTGAGGAGTTGCCAGGCTGGGCAAAGTCAATCTGCACGTATCAGGAGCCCCAAGCCAAAAAATATATCTGGATCGAAGAAAAAAGCCAGGAACCGTACCTGGTCTGGCACGTGCAGATCAGACCGAACATCAGGGATAATTGGACCTATTTCGTGGATGCGAAGAATGGGGCTATTCTGGAAAAATATAATGCAACTAAATTTGATGGATCGACGACCGCGCAGGCGAAAGACTTGAACGGGGTTACCCAGACTATTCATGCTTATCAAATGAATAATAAGTATTACCTGCTCGATGCATCTCGTCCCATCTGGCAAACCAATCAGACCGATATCCTGTATGATCCCAGGGGAGCTTTGCTGACGCTTGATGTCAGAAACCATGATTTGGCTCAAAATATCACCTTGTATTTTGTCTCTTCCGGAAATAATACCTGGACCGATCCTGTATCTGTTTCTGCCCACAGCAATATGGGAATTATATTTGATTATTTCTACAAGAAGCACGGTCGCAGAGCCATCGATAATCAGGGAAGCACGATCATGTCGATTATTCATGTCACCCACGATGGGGAGCCTATGGATAATGCGTACTGGAACGGGGCGTTTATGGTGTATGGCGATGGCAAAGTTGCCTGCAAGCCATTGCCAGGTGGATTGGATGTCGCGGCTCATGAAATGACACATGGTGTGACGGAATATAGCGTGGGATTGGAATATAAATTTCAATCCGGAGCGCTGGATGAGAGTCTGGCGGATGTGTTCGGCGTCATGGTGGATCGGGATGATTGGCGGATCGGGGAAGATATCGCACAAACAACCTATTTTCCAAGCGGCGCCTTTCGAGATATGCAGGATCCTCATAACGGAGGAGCCACCAGAAATGATCATGGCTGGCAGCCTGCTCATATAAATGAGTATCTTGAGCTGGATATCAGCGATGATAACGGTGGAGTTCATATCAATTGCGGTATTCCCAATCATGCCTGTTATCTCATCGGCAACGCGATTGGAAAAGACAAGACCGAAAAAATTTATTATCGGATTCTGGACGCCCGCTATTTGAATACACAATCGAATTTTTCGGACATGCGATTGGCCGCGGTTCAAGCTGCGAAGGATTTATATGGAGATGGCTCGCCTGAAACCAGCGCCGTGATCGCGGCATTCGACGCAGTAGGAATCAGCAGCAGCGGAGGCTCTGAACCTAATCCAGATGTCCCGCCGGTCATTGGAGAAGAGTGGATTGCGACGATTGATTGGTCCAGCCAGGCGCTGCTGTTGGTAAAACCTGTCATTCAGAATCCAGTTACCGATATTCAGTTGTTGACAGAAACCCCGGTCAGCATAGAGACCGGCAATCCAATCAGCATCACAGAAGATGGCTCGCTGATTATATTTGTGGATAATGATAACAATCTTCGGTCGATTTATTCAGATGGTTCAGGAGAGATGGTGGAGAGCAGTGAGGGCGTTTGGCGGTCGATTGCGCTCTCCCCAAACGGCAAACTGTTAGCCGCGACGACCATATTCGTGGACAGCAGTATTTACATCTTTGATTTGTCGGGAAATGATCATCACAAGAAAATACATCTCTATAGTCCGACCACACAGGAGAATGTTCGCAATTATACCACGGTATTTGCCGACGCCATGGACTGGAATTTAACCAGCGAATTCCTGATTTTTGATTCATTCACCGTTATTCCACTGGCAAACGGCGGCGACCTCGAATACTGGAACATCAATGTCCTCGATCCCGCGGAGGAGATCATCTTGATGCTATTTCCACCACAACCTGAAGGCGTGAGCATCGGAAATCCATCATTCGGACATACGAACGATATCTATTTTGTTTTCGATTATATCGATGTTAATCAGGGAATTTGCCAGGTTCGATCGGCAAACCTGTTTACAGGAGAGGTCTTTCTCGTTGAAAATAATGGCCAATCGATCGGCTATCCCCGATATTCGCCTGATGATCGAAAAATAGTGTTCCAGCGCTCACAATGGAGTGGCATGTATGATATCCCAACCCTGCGCCAGATTCAGTTGAAAGAATCAAAAACCGAGCCGGCTGGCAGTTCCATCGAGATCATGAGCGAAGGGATGCTTCCGACCTGGTTCGCCATTGAATCACATGCGACCGATGTGGAATTACCAGGCGAAGCAGCACCAACTGAGTTTAATCTCACTCAGAATTATCCGAATCCGTTTAATCCTCAAACCGTGATTGCCTATCGCCTTCCTTGCAAAGGGAAGGTGCGGCTAACAGTTTACGATATTCAGGGGAAGGAAGTCGCGGTATTAGCAAATGGTGAGCAGGAGGCTGGGATGAATCAGGTTATTTTTGATGGGTCGGGATTGGCCAGCGGCGTTTACCTGTATCGCCTGGAGACCAATCATACGGTTGAGACGCGGAGAATGGTTCTGCTGAAGTAGGTATTGAAGCTGATTGGTCAAAGATAAAATTAATTGAAGAACGTAACGCAATGAAAGGAGGTCTGTGCAAAATATAAAACAATCGATCGATAGTCAAAAACATTATTATTAAACATATTTAAAAATACTATTAACCATTGAAAGGAATCACTATGAAAACAACAGTATTTATTGTCATGTTTGCGCTGCTATGCTCAGTTGTCGCCTTTGCCCAAAACAAATTCACGGTGGCGGCGTTGACAGGCTACACGATGAGCGCTTTTGAGGATCAGGAAGATGCGGCCGGTACCTTGAAGTTGGCGCCGAGTTATATAATGCCCTGGGGGGATTTGACTTTGAAATTGATTATGGCGGTCCCAAACTGATGACCTCTGTTAATCAGACTCTATTCGGCATTTTTGGCAAATATCATTTTACACAAAATAGTTTAAAACCTTATGCCAGGCTTGGAATCGGATATTATGCCGGGGATATTGATTATGAATTCGAATGGGAAGGCGAAAACCAATCATCTACCAGCAAAGTCGATCCTGCGATTGGATTCAATTTGGGAGCGGGTTTGATTCAAAGCGATAAAGGCTTTTTCGCCGAATTCACCTATCACCTTGTTACCCGTGAGGTTGAAGGTGAATCGGGCGGCATGAATAGCTGGGCCATTCTGATCGGGTACAAATTTATTCGATAATTTCAGCCGTTGTACCAGCAAATGAACCCTTTCAAGGGCTTGCGATCCTTGAAAGGGTTTGCTTTAATTGATCACGGGCTTTTTTACTAAGCGGCTTAATTTATAAGTTCAGTGTCATACAAAACAAATTCTAAAAGGAATGATCAAAATTTGTCATTTTGAA
>JALOPY010000728.1 GCA_025453735.1 bacterium
ATTTTTTAAAATGTTACATCCGTTGGGTTTTTTCCATCCGTTGGAAAAATATTTTAAAATCATTATAGTAGCAATATTACCTTAATCCACAACCAAAATCCTTTCCTCTAGATATTTTTTAATCTGATCCATCGCCACCCGATCCTGCTGCATCGAATCTCGTTCCCGAATAGTGACGGTCTGGTCTTGCAGCGTTTGCGAATCAACCGTGATACAAAACGGGGTTCCGATTTCGTCCATTCTTCGATAGCGACGCCCGACTGCTCCGCCTTCATCGTAAAAAACCATGTAATGGGAGCGGAGCGTGTCAATAATTTTGTGCGCCACTTCTGGCATACCATCTTTTTTCACAAGGGGAAAAACAGCCGCCTTAATCGGCGCAATTTTGGGAGACAGATGCAGCACAACGCGAGTATCTTTTTCCAATTGCTGTTCCTCATACGCATCGATCAGGCAGGTCAACAAAGTTCGATCCACGCCAGCCGACGTCTCGATGATATATGGGATAAAATGCTCTTGCGTCTGATCATCAAAAGATTGTGAATTCCTTCCAGTTCCAACGAGCCGAATGGAAATTCATATTCAATATCAAACGCGGCTGCGGCATAATGCGCTAACTCTTCTTTTGAATGCTGATGGAATTTAAGCTTCTCTTTGGTAATCCCTAATTTGTGATACCATGTCATACGCTGTTCTTTCCAGTATTGAAACCATTCAGCATCGGTTCCAGGCTTGACAAAGAACTGCATTTCCATTTGCTCGAATTCACGGGTACGAAACGTGAAATTGCCTGGCGTAATTTCATTCCGAAACGCCTTGCCGATCTGGGCGATGCCGAACGGGATTTTCTGTCGAGCTGCTTTTTGGACATTCAAAAAATTCACGTAAATTCCCTGCGCTGTTTCGGGACGCAAATATACGATCGAGGCTTGTTCTTCGATAGGTCCCATGTGAGTTTTGAACATGAGATTGAATTTGCGAATGTCGGTCAATTCACCGCCGCAGTCAGGACATTTATCAGGCGTGGCAATCTGATCGGCGCGGAAGCGATGCTTGCACTTTTTGCAATCCACCAGCGGATCAGTGAATCCTTCCACATGTCCCGATGCTTCCCAGACTCGGGGGTGCATCAAAATAGCAGCATCGAGACCTTCTACATCATCCCGAAACTGCACCATGCTTTGCCACCATTGTTCTTTAATATTTTTCTTCAGCTCAACGCCCAACGGTCCGTAATCATAACAACTGGTGATGCCTCCATAAATTTCACTGGATTGAAAAATATAACCGCGGCGCTTGCAAAGAGATACCATTTTTTCCATAATTTCTGTTGATGAAATTTTCATGCACTTACCTCGTTCTATTTTTTTGCGTCACGAGAAACCACGTTTCTGATAGAAACCTGGTTTCTAAATTTGATTGATTTCAAGTACTTTGTCTCTTCAATGTGATATTGTAAAAAAGCGATCAATAACATTTCACATTCTCGTTCTGCTGCAATTGGAATTGATTCCACATTTTTAATTGAAACCGCTTGTAATTTTCTTAGATAAAAAATCGTTGCCGCTGCAGCGGTAACGGCTGTCGGCTCTTGCTGACTGCACTTATTACAGCTAAAGCTTCCATTGACCAGTGAAAATCGAACCTGCTCCTGGGGACTGTCGGTTTGACAAATCTTACACCGAGCAAGATCGGGGGTAAAGCCGTTGATTTTCAAAAATCTCAATAAAAACCAGAAATAATAGCTATTCCCATTCTGTGTCGTTCGATCAATCCCATTCAGCACGTCAATCAATATTTGAAATAAATACGGATTCGCCTGCTCCAGCTCGGTTCGGTCGATCAGCTCACAGAAAACCGTAGTCAGGGCATATTTGTTCAAATCAGTTTTAATATTATCATGAGCATGAATAATATCTGCCTGGCTTAGAAACTGATATTCCCTGGTCGCTTTGAAATAATAGACGATCGCGACATGATTATGAACCAAAAAATCGGCTCTTTAGTCCACGAGAGCCTTTGGCAACAGCTTTAATTTTTCCAAATTTTGGAGAATAAAGCGTGACGATTTTACTCGTCTCCCCTGAGCGTTGTGTTTTTAAGACAACGGCTTCTGTTTTTTGTAATGGCATCGATGCCGATATTCGATTTACGATTTTAGATTTTAGAATTTTCAAAAAAGAGATTTTTTTTTAAATCTATGAATTTTGAGTATTGCTAAAGCTCAAAATTTTCATACTGCTATTTTAAATACTTTTTGCATGTAACTCTGTCACTCCAACTAAGTTTTCTTTATCATAATGATAGATGAATTTATTTTCCAAAATACTATAGGCGCATCTGCGACTTCGCTTCGCTCACAATGACATTTATGAACCATGTTACATAATAAACCTTAACGAGTATATCTTTTCTTATCCAAATTACTTGCTATTTCCTATCCATGCCAATTTTAATTCAAATACGGCATAAAAACAGTGATCAATCCCAAATATATCAATAATCCCAGCACATCATTCGATGTTGTGATAAATGGTCCAGTTGCTATTGCCGGATCAATTTTGATTTTTCTTAAAATAACTGGCACCAAGGATCCAACAAACGAAGCATTTAAAATCACCAGCATCAACACCGATGCCAGAATAATGCCGAACTTCGGCAGTTTTAACCAGAACGTCACCACGACGAAAAGCAACAGACCGCAAAGCAATCCATTTACCACAGACACAAGAATCTCTCGAAAAAGTCGTCGCCTGATGTCATATAATCCGATTTCACCAGTAGCCATTCCTCGCACCATAATCGTGGATGATTGAATGCCAGCATTTCCTCCCATCGCCATGATAATCGGGATGAAAAACGCAGCCGCGATAATTTGATTCAGCGAAGCTTCAAAATTATGGAGAATATAGGCAGAAACCAGTTCGCCGGAAAAGCCTACCAGCAACCACGGCAGCCTGACTTGCGAAATACGAAAAATTGATTTCTCTCGAAACTCTTCTTCATCTGAAATACCAGCCATGCGCTGAATATCTTCTGATGCTTCTTCTTCCATGACGTCAGCGACGTCATCAAAAGTGATCCGACCCAACAGTCTGCCAATTTTATCGACAACAGGAATCGAAACCAGATCGTATCTTCTGGCGAGGTTGGCAACTTCTTCCTGATCCATATCAGTCGTTACGGAAACGACATCCCGATCCATGATTTCCGAAATTTCGGTAGTCCCTTTGGCAAGGATTAAATCCGTCAAACGCGCGACGCCAACCAGTTTTTCACTCTCATCAACGACATATAAATAGTAAATATCTTCGATCTCATCTGCTTTCGAGCGAAGCTCTTCGATGGCTTGATCGACGGTTTCATGGAGCTTAACA